>NZ_JBVIDV010000038.1:0-55840 GCF_055572195.1 Streptomyces sp. NPDC030809 | reverse complement strand
CCGGAGGTTGAGTCCGGCGCGGGGGTTGAGTCCGGCGCACCACGGCCGAGTCCAGCGCCCGGAGGTTGAGTCCGGCGCGGGGGTTGAGTCCGGCGCACCACGGCCGAGTCCAGCGCCCGGAGGTTGAGTCCGGCGCGGGGGTTGAGTCCGGCGGGCGGGCCGGTGGACCTGGCCGACCGCCGCACTCGGCCGACCGCCCGGCTCGGCGGCTCGGTCGTGCCCGGCGGTGGCCGAGAGGGCGGCCGGGTGGGTGGGCGGGGGTCGTAGCCGTACTGGAGGAGGGGGCCCCGGACCGGTGCAGGGGTCTCCCGCTGCGGCCGGCGGTGGGCGGGGACGGGGTTCAGGCGCCCAGGGTTTTGGAGAGCGTGTAGATCAAGAGGCCGGCCAGGGCGCCGACGACCGTGCCGTTGATGCGGATGAACTGGAGGTCGCGGCCGATGTGGGCCTCGATCTTGCGGGAGGTGTGTTCCGCGTCCCAGCCGGCGACCGTGTCCGTGATCAGGGACGTGATCTCGGCCCGGTAGGTCGTCACCACGTAGACGACCGCACCCTCCGTCCAGCCCTCCACCTTCGCCTGGAGCCGCCCGTCCGTGGCCAGCCGGGCGCCCAGGGAGATCAGGGAGGCGCGCACGCGCAGCCGCAGTTCGCTGCGCTCGTCCTCGGCGGCCGAGATGATCATCGACCGGATCGCCGCCCACGCCGAGGCGATCACGTCCTGCACCTCGCCCCGCGCGAGGATCTCCGTCTTCAGGCGCTCCACCCGCGCCCTGGTCTCCGTATCGGACTGGAGGTCCACCGCGAAGTCCGCCAGGAAGCGGTCCACCGCGCCGCGCGCCGGGTGCTGCGGCATGTCGCGCATCTCCGTGACGAAGCGCAGCAGCTCCTTGTAGACCCGCTCGCCCACCTTCCGGTCCACGAACCTCGGGGTCCACCCGGGCGCCCCGCCCTGCACCGCGTCCATGACGGAGTCGCCGTGGGTGACAAGCCAGTCGTGCGCCTTGGCGCACACCAGGTCCACCACCCGCCGGTGCCCGCCGTCCGCGACGATCTTCTCCAGCGCCTTGCCGGCCCCCGGGGCGATCTCCGCGGCCTCCGCCCGCCGCGTGATCGCCTCGCCGACCACCGCCTGCACGTCCGAATCGCGCAGCACCGTCAGCGCACCGCGCAGCGCGGCCGCGAGCTCCGCGGTGACCCGGTCCGCGTGTTCCGGCTCGGCCAGCCACGCGCCGAGCCGCCCGCCGATGCCGAGCGCCCGCAGCCGGGCCCGGACCACGTCCGCGGAGAGGAAGTTCTCCCCCACGAACTCGCCGAGCGAGACCCCGAGCTGGTCCTTCTTCGTCGGGATGATCGCCGTGTGCGGAATGGGCAGGCCCAGGGGGCGGCGGAACAGCGCCGTGACCGCGAACCAGTCGGCGAGCGCACCGACCATGCCAGCCTCCGCCGCGGCCGCGACGTACCCGGCCCAGCCGCCCGCACCGGAATGCTGCGCCCACTTGGCGAGTACGTAGACCAGCGCGACCAGCCCGAGCAGTCCGGTCGCGGTCGCCTTCATCCGGCGCACCCCGCGGCGCTTCTCCTCGTCCGCCGCCGAGTACGCGAAGGCCGCGGCCCGGCCGGAACCCGCGTCTGCACCGTCCTGTGTACGTCCCACCTGTCCTGCCCTTCCCCCCTGTCACGTACCGTTCGTGCCACTGTCGACTGTCGCCTACTTGACCGACTCCCGGGACGCGCCACGAGTTCCCGGCGTCCCCCATTCCGGCGAACCGCCACCGGAGGAGGAACTCCGCCCATGACCGCTCCCCGCACCGGCCGCTCCCCCGCCCGGCGCCGCCGCCCGCTGCCCGGAGCCCTCACCGCGGCCGTCGTCGCGCTCGCGGCCCTCCTCACGGCCGGCTGTTCCGGCGGCGGGACCGGGTCCGGCGACGCGGGCCAGGTCAGGGCCCGGGAGTCCGCCGGGGCCCTCGACGACGGCGGGCCGATACGCCCGCACTGGGTCGGCACCTGGTCGGCCGCACCCGTGGACGCCGAACCGGACACGTACCTGCGCGGCCACGCCGGCCGTACGTTCCGCAACGTCGTGCACACCAGCATCGGCGGCAGCCGGATACGCATCACCCTCTCCAACCTCTTCGGCCGCACCCCCCTGCACATCGGACGCGCCACCGTCGCCCAGGCGGCCGGCACGGACGGCACGGTCTCCGACGCCGTCGGCGGGCGGGGCGCCGGCGGCCGCGGCTTCCGGATGGCCGCGGCCCAGCCCGGCTCCCTCGTACCGCTCACCTTCGGCGGGTCGCGCGAGGTGACGGTCCCGCCGGGGGACGAGGTCACCAGCG
Source organism: Streptomyces sp. NPDC030809 (assembly GCF_055572195.1). NCBI lineage: Bacteria > Bacillati > Actinomycetota > Actinomycetes > Kitasatosporales > Streptomycetaceae > Streptomyces > Streptomyces sp. NPDC030809. The sequence continues at coordinate 53,507 of NZ_JBVIDV010000038.1, read as the reverse complement.
ACGCGGCCGTACTGAACGTGGCGGCCGACGCCGACCTCCTGGTCAGCACGTACTCCCCCGATACGGCCGAGCCCAGCGGGCCCGTCACCCGGCACCCGGGCGCCCGCCAGACCTCGTACGCGGCCGACGGCGACAGCACGGACGACGAGACGGGCGGCACCTTCACCGAGGAGACCAGGTCCTGGCGGCAACTCGTCGCCGTGGACGTCCTCACCGACCAGGCGCGCGGCGCGGTCGTCGCGTTCGGCGCCTCCATCACGGACGGCATGGCCTCGACGACCGACGCCAACCGCCGATGGCCGGACTTCCTCGCCGACCGCCTCCGCAAGGGGCGCACCCCGCGCCTGGGCGTCCTGAACGCGGGCATCGCCGGCAACCGCCTCCTGCGCGACGGCACCGGGCCGCGGGCCCTGGACCGCTTCGAACGCGACGTGCTCTCGCGCACGGCGGTGCGGGTGGTCGTCATCCAGCTCGGCACCAACGACATCCTCAAGTCCCCCCGCGAGACCGACCCCGACGCCGTCACGAACGCCCTGCGGGAGCTGCGCAAGCGGGCGCACGCCCGGGGGATCCGCGTGGTCGGCACCACGCTCCCGCCGTTCCGCGGCCACAAGGCGTACGCGGCCACCCGCGAGTCCGTACGCCGCAGCGTGAACGCGCGCATCCGGGAGGGCGGCGTCTTCGACGAGCTCGTCGACTTCGACCGGGTCCTGCGCGACCCGGACTCCCCCAGCCGACTGGCCCCGGAGTACGACTCCGGCGACCACCTCCACCCGAACGACGACGGCTACGCGGCGATGGGCCGCACGTTTGACGTGGCCGTGCTGGGGTGACGCGGGGGGTGCGCCTGCCCGTGGCGGGCGGGGCCTTCCTGTCCGGCCGGCCGCCGGTGGGGCTGTCCCCGCGCTCCGCGCGGGGGGTGTTCTCCCACCCGCACCACCCGTACAAGGCATCCAGATGCTGGGGCACTGGTGGTGGGCCGGGGAACGTTGGCGGCTGACCCGCCGTGGTCCCGGTGGGGGTTCGGGCGGCTGGGTGCGGTCCTGCCGAACCGGATTGACGTCAAGCCGGAGACCGGCCTCCGGCCGGGAGTGAAGGTTCGGAGAAAGTGCAGGTCACGGGCCTGTGCCGGTATCTGTCGGCAGCCGCCTGGGGCGTGGTGGCGTGGAGAGTCGAGGGCGGTCGGCTCTCGGCCGCGAACCGGCCGGCGGCCGCCGACCGGCATGGGGCGCGTAGCGATCGGTGGCGGTTTATGTTCGGCCACGAGCCGACGGACAGCCGCCGCCCGGGATCAGGCGTGTAGCGATCGTGGGCGGCCTCTGCCCGGCCACACGCCGGGCGGCTGCCGCGGTCCGGCCTTCGGCGTGTAGCGATCGTGGGCGGGCCTTTCGCCCGTGAGGGCGGGCCCCGGACATGACCCTGCCTGGCTTCCCGGACCCCGCCCGTGGGCATCGCCGTCCCCGTGACCGGCTTTCCCTCCGGGGGGTGCTCGCAAGTCTGGGGACTGACGGCACGGCGGCCGGTGTCAAGGGTGGCCCGAAGGGCCATCGCGCAGCGACGCGACCGAAGGGAGCGCCCTTGACACCGGCCGCCGGGACGGCCGGACCATCAGACATGCGGGCACCCCCCGGAGCCCCCCACAACACCGCCCCACCCACACCCCGCAAGGCCACACCCCGCACCACAAACCCAACCCGCCCCACACGGGACCCCGCACGGTGAGACCCCGCGTCACTCTGGGGGCGGTGGGCAGACGCCGCCCCACAGCAACAAGGCCAGGGGGAAAAGAAGCGCACCAAAGGCGGATCGACCGCACCCGACCCCGCCCCACAAACCCACCCCCGCCGCCACAGACCCGCACGGCCAGACCCCGCGTCACTCTGGGGGCGGTGGGCAGACGCTGCCCCGCAGCAACAAGGTCAGGGGGAAAAAGGAGCGGACCAAAGGCGGATCGACCGCAACCGACCCCGCCCCGCGGACCCAAACCCGCCCGACACGGACCCCGCACGGCCAGACCCGGCCCCACAAACCCACCCCGCCCCACCAACCCACCCCGCCCCGCAAACCCACCCCGCCCCACACGAACCCGCCCCCCCGCACGGCCCGACCCCGCGCAATGCCGGGGATCGGCGGGTCACCCCGTCGCGCCGTCACAACGCCCCTACACCCCCCGCCGCTTCACCTCCACCCCGCCCCACAGGGCGAAGCCCGTCACGATGACGCGTGGGGCGGCCGGGTGGACCCCGGCAGCCGTGTGCGCGGGGAGGGCCCCCGCAGCCCCGTCACCGCCCGGGCGCCCATGACCTCCCGGGTCCTCGTGGCCCCCATGGCCCCCATGGCCCCGCCCCCCGCCCCCCGACGCGCCGAAGCCGCCCATGATGCCGATGCCGCGGATCTGGACGTCTATGCCCGGGGGGACGATGATCTCGATGCCGCCCATGACGGCCACGCAGTTGAGGACCACCTCGTGGGTGGCGAAGCGGGCCTCGCGGAGGTCGATCCTGCCGCCGCCCCAGAACGCGACCGCGTTGAGGCGGGCCGGTACCGTCCAGGCGCCCCTGCGGTCGAAGCCGCCCATGACGGCCACCGCCACGGCGGAATCCGGCTCGCCGCCGATGCGCGCGGGCCAGTCCTCCCCGTACCCGTCCGCACGTTCCGGATGCGTCCCGGCCCCGTCCCCCGGCTTCTTCACCAGCGACAGCGGTTCCGGGCGCGGTTCCGGCCGGTACGCGGGGCGGTCGCCGGGCAGGTCCCGGGTGAGGGGCTCCAGTTCGCCGTACGTACGGGACGCGTACGCCGCGGTCATCCGCTCCTCGAACTCCTCCATGTCGAGACGGCCTTCGGCCACGGCGTCGCGCAAGCGCTCCACCACCCGCTCCCGGTCGGCGTCCGACGCCCGCAGCTCGGGCAGCTCATCACTCATGTCCGCACCCTACGCAGGAAGTTGGCCGCGGCGAACCCATCGGTGTCGGACCGGGCTCACGCCCCCTCCGCGTACATCCGGGCGATCACGTCCTCGATCTCCGGTTCCCGGACCGACAGGTCCACCAGCGGGTACTGCGCCGCCACCGCCGCCACCAGCGGGGCGGCCGAGGCCGCGGCCGGGAAGGCCAGCCACTGCCGGGGGCCCTCCACCTTGACCACGCGGGCGCCCGGGACCTCCACGGGAGGGAGTTCCCGTTCCAGGTCCACGACCAGGGTGCGTTCGCTCTCGCCCGCGGAGTGCAGGCCCGCCAGCGCCCCGTCGTACACCAGCCGTCCGTGGTCGATGACCATCACCCGCTCGCAGAGCTGCTCGATGTCCTGGAGGTCGTGGGTGGTCAGCAGGACGGTCGTGCCGCGCTCGGCGTTCATGTCGCGCAGGAAGCCGCGCACCTTCGCCTTGCTCACCACGTCGAGTCCGATCGTGGGCTCGTCGAGGTAGAGCACCTCGGGGTCGTGGAGCAGTGCGGCCGCGATGTCCCCGCGCATCCGCTGCCCGAGGGAGAGCTGTCGTACGGGTACGTCGAGCAGTTTGCCGAGCTCCAGCAGTTCGACGCAGCGCTCCAGGTTCTCCGCGTAGCGGGCCTGCGGGATGCGGTACATGCGGCGCATCAGCCCGTACGAGTCCTTCAGCGGGAGGTCCCACCACAGGGTGGTGCGCTGTCCGAAGACCACGCCGATGCGCTGGGCGAGGCGGGTCCGCTCGCGGGCGGGGTCGATGCCGGCCACCCGCACCCGGCCGCCGCTGGGGGTGAGGATCCCGGTCAGCATCTTGATGGTGGTGGACTTCCCGGCGCCGTTGGGGCCGATGTAGCCGACCATCTCGCCGCGCGGCACCTCGAAGCTGATGCCGTCGACGGCCCGCACCTGCCGCCGCTCCCGGCGCAGCAGCCCGGTGCGCCTGCGCACGTCGAAGACCTTCTCCACGCCGTCCAGCCGGATCAGCGCATCCATCCCGAACCTCCCCGCCCCGCGGGCGTGTCCGACGGGCAGCGGCTGCCCGTACCCAGTGGCCTGTCCATACCAGTGGCCGCCTCCCGGCACCCGGCACCCGTCTCCCGGCACCCGGCACCCGGCACCCGGCACCGGCACCCGTCTCCCGGCACCCGATGGTCAGCTGCCCGTGCTCCGGTACGACCGCAGCCCCGCCCGCCAGGCCGCGGCGGCCGGTGCCAGGGCCGCCAGGGCCACCAGCGGGCTCAGGAACGCCGTCCACCAGGGCAGCCCGAACGGCTGCGGACGGTCGAGCAGGTAGAGCGCCGGCACCCAGTTGACGAAGGCGAGCGGCACCACGAAGGTCACCCCGCGCACCATCTCCCGCCCGAACACGGTGGGCGGGTACTGGAGCATGGTGGCGCCGCCGTACGTGAACGAGTTCTGCACCTCGGCCGCGTCCCCGGCGACGAACTGGAAGGCGGCGCCGGCCAGGAAGACGGCGGCGAAGATGGCCGTGCCGGCGATCACCATCCACGGCAGCAGGAGCGCCTTGGCCGGGGTCCAGGCCACGTCCGCGGCGGCCGCGCCCCAGGCGGTGACGACCAGGCCCTGGGCCACCCGGCCCAGCCGGCGCAGGGCGAAGCGGTCGGCCGCGACCTGCGCGAAGACGGGTACGGGCCGTACGAGCATGGTGTCGAGCGAGCCGTCGCGGATCCGGGCGCCGACCCGGTCGGTGTTGCCGAGGAGCAGGTCGGCGAGGCCGAGGGCGGCGCCGGCGGAGCCGTAGAGGAGGGCGACCTCGGGGAGGGAGAACCCGCCGAGGGCGTCGATGTGGGTGAACATGATGTAGATGCCGGCGAAGTCGAGTCCGCTGGTCGCGACGCTGCCGAGGAAGGCGAGCGCGAAGGAGGCCCGGTAGGTCATCGTCGAGCGGATCCACATCCCGACGATGAGTGCGTACCCGCGCAGCCCGTCGACGGCCCGCGCCCGGTACCCGTCCCTGGCACCCGCGCCGCCGCCCGCGCCTCCACCCCCACCGCCGCCCGCGCCGCCGGCCCCGGCCGCCACGGCCGACCCGGCAGCCCCGACCACCCCGGCTCCGGACCCGACCGCCCCCGCCACCCCGGCTCCGGACCCGACCGCCACACCCGCGTCCCCGCTCCCCTCACCCACCCTGCACCACCACCTTCCGCGTGGCCCCCGCCTGGAGGACCCGGCCCGCGCCCAGGAGGACCGCGGCCCAGACCGCCTGGAAGGCGAGGGCGGGGGCGGCCGTGCCCGCGCCCGTGTGTTCGCCGAGCAGGACGTCGAGCGGGACCTGGAGCATCGCCGACCACGGGAGCATCCGTACGAGTTCTCCGAAGGCGCCCGGGAACAGGGTCAGCGGCAGCACCACGCCGGAGCAGAACATGGACACGAGCAGGGCCATCATGTTGACCCCGGACCCGTCGAGCAGCCAGAACGCGCACAGCCCGACCAGGTACCGCAGGGCGAAGCCGACGACGAGCCCGAGCCAGACCGAGACGAGGAAGAGCACCCAGCGCAGCGGGTCGGCCGGCAGGGCCAGGTCGAAGAAGAGGGCGCCGGCGACGGTCGGCGGCACCCCGCGGGCGAGCAGCTGGAAGGCGGCCCGGCCGAGGTCGGCCGCGAGCCACCACATCTGGAGGTCGGCGGGCCGGTAGAGGTCTACGGCGATGTCCCCGGTGCGGATCCGTTCCTGCAGCTCCTCCTGGAAGCCGCCGCCGATCAGGGCGCCCGCGGCCAGCAGGGACTGGCTGATCCAGACGAAGGTCAGCGCCTGTGCCTGGTCGTAGCCGCCGAGGTGCGGGCGCTCGTCCCAGAGTGCGATGTACGTGTAGGCCACGATGAAGCCGAAGACCGTGTTGGTGAACACGCCCGCGGCGGTGGCGGCGCCGTAGGTCGCGTACCGCCGGAACCCGCCGGCGGCCACTGCCGCGTACAGGCCGAGCCTCGCGCAGAGCCCGAGCCTCGCGCAGAGCCCGGCCCTCGCGCCCAAGCCCGTCCTCGTGCCCGGCCCGGCCCCCGGGTTCAGCCCGGTCCTGCCCCCGCCCAACCGCCCCTCACCCGCCCTCACATGATCACGAATCGGCGACGATACGGACCTGTTGCCCTTCAAAGGGCAACCAATTCCCCGGACCGTCCGTCTGAACCCGTGCCGCCCGAAAGCCGTCGCTCGCGGATGACCGCCGCGAGGAGCCTCCGAGGACCGGTACCCGTCGAACGGAGCTGCCGACCGCCGACCGGAACCGCCGCCGGAGGCCAAGCGATCAAGCTTAGTGCGGCGGGGGGACCTGCGCGACCGATAAGGGCCGGAGTGGCGCGATACGGTGTTCCACTGGGTACAGATCAGCAAATATCGCCCCACGCGATGAGGACATGGCCGGCCGAGGAGTCCCTGGAGACATGAGCGACAAGTCACCGCAGCAGGGCTGGACCCCACGGGATCCGGACCAGCCCGCCGCCTCGACGGCCGGACCTCGGCAGGCGGGGCCGGACGGGTCGGCGCAGCAGGCGGAAGGGGCCGGGCCGGCCCCGCAGACCAGGCAGGAGAAGAAGGCCGAGAAGGCCCGCATGAAGGCGGAGCGGAAGGCCGAGAAGAAGGCCAGGCGCAAGCGGTCCGGCTGGCGGCGCATCTTCCCCACGTGGCGGATGGTGCTCGGTTTCCTGCTGCTGTGCTGCCTGGCCGTCGGCGGGGCGCTCGTCGCGGGCTACATGCTGGTCGAGATCCCGGCCGCCAACAAGGCCGCGACCGCCCAGAGCAACGTGTACCTCTACTCCGACGGCACCCAGCTCGCCCGCGACGGCGAGGTCAACCGGGTGAGCGTGCCGCTCGCGCAGGTCCCGAAGAACGTCCAGGAGGCCGTCCTGGCCGCCGAGGACCGGGACTTCTACCAGGAGCGCGCGGTCGATCCGAAGGCGATGGTCCGCGCCGCCTGGAACACCCTGACCGGCAAGGGCAAGCAGTCCGGCTCGACGATCACCCAGCAGTACGTGAAGAACTACTACCTGGGCCAGGAGCAGACGGTCGAGCGGAAGGTCAAGGAGTTCTTCATCGCGATCAAGCTGGGCCGCGAGGAGTCCAAGGAGGACATCCTCGAGGGGTACCTGAACACCAGCTTCTTCGGCCGCAACGCGTACGGCATCCAGGCCGCCGCGCAGGCTTACTACGGCAAGGACGTCAGCCGCCTGACGACGGCGGAGGGCGCGTACCTGGCCACCCTGCTGAACTCCCCCAGCGCCTTCGACGTGGTCGCGCACCCGCAGTCCCGCGGGCGGGCCCTGGCCCGCTGGAACTACGTGCTCGACGGCATGGTCAAGCAGAAGTGGCTGGACCAGGCCGAGCGGGCGGCGATGAAGTTCCCCGAGCCGGGCAAGCTGCGCACCTCCGCGGGCATGTCCGGGCAGCGCGGCTACCTGGTCGAGGCGGTCAAGGACTACCTGGTCGGCAACAAGATCATCGACGAGCAGACCCTCGCGGCCGGCGGGTTCAAGATCACCACCACCATCGACAAGCGGCGCCAGAAGGACTTCGTCGACGCGGTGAAGGAGGAGGTGATGGACGAGCTGAACCCGAAGGAGAACAAGGTGGACCGGGTGGTCCGGGTCGGCGGCGCGTCCATCGACCCCGCCACCGGCAAGGTCGTGGCCCTGTACGGCGGCATCGACTACACCAAGCAGTACGTCAACAACGCGACCCGCCGCGACTACCAGGTGGGCTCCACCTTCAAGCCCCTGGTCTTCGCCGCCGCCGTGCAGAACACCGCGCACACCCAGGACGGCCGGGTCATCGCGCCGAACACGATCTACGACGGCGACAACCGGCGGCCCGTGACCGGCTGGAGCGGCGGCTACTACGCGCCCGAGAACGAGGACCAGGTCAGCTACGGCAACATCACCGTCCGCCGGGCCACCGAATCCTCCGTCAACTCGGTGTACGCGCAGATGGCCGTGGACGTGGGTGCCGACAAGATCAAGGAAACGGCGTTCGCCATGGGCATCCCCAAGGACACGCCCAGCATCGGCACCGGTCCGGCCATGGCGCTCGGCACCGCCACCGCGAGCGTGCTCGACATGACCCAGGCGTACGCGACGCTCGCCGCGCACGGCGAGTACACCCCGTACACGCTCGTGGAGAAGATCTCCAAGCGCGGTACCCCGGTGGTCCTGCCCCAGCGCGAGTCCAGTCGGGCGATCAGCCGCGAGGCGGCCGACAGCACGACCTCCATGCTGGTCAGCACGGTCGAGAGCGGCACCGCGCGGGCGGCGCTGGCCTCCGACCACCCGGCGGCCGGCAAGACCGGCACCGGCGAGAAGGACAAGTCGGCGCTGTTCGCCGCGTACACGCCGGACCTGGCCACGGTGGTCTCGATCATGGGCCAGGACCCGGACACGGGCGCGCACGAGGAGCTGTACGGGGCCCTGGGCGAGAGCCGCATCAACGGCGGCGGCTACCCCGGCCGGATCTGGGCGGCCTACACGAAGGCGGCGCTCGCGGACAGCGAGCCGGTCGAGTTCGATCTGGAGACCATGCCCGGCACGTTCCAGCCGCCGCCGGCCGAGCCCTCCCGCACCCGGTCCCCGGGCACCGACGGGGGCACCGACAACGGGGGCCGCACCAACGGCAACGGGAACGGCGGCCGCACCGACGGCGGGAACACGAACGGCAACACCAACGGCGGGAACACCAGGGGCGGCACGACGAACGGCGGGAACACCACCGGCGGCGGCACCACCGGCGGCGGCACCACGGGCGGGAACACCACCGGCGGGAACACCACGGGGGGCGGCACCACCGGCGGCGGCACCACGGGCGGGAACACCACCGGGGGCGGCACGACCGGCGGTGGCACCACCACCGGGGGCGGGACCACGGGAGGCACCACCGGCGGCGATCCGGGCGGCACGGACGGGGCCGCGACCGGCGGCACCGAACCGGGGCCGTAGCGCGGTCCGGATCCCGGCAGCCGGCCGGCCCCGGGGGGTGCTCCCCCGGGGCCGGCCGCACACCGGGGGTCCGGCGTCAGTGCCCCGAGGTCGCCTTCAGGCCGACCACGGCCACCAGCAGCAGGCAGATGAAGAAGATCCGGGCGGCGGTCACCGGCTCGCCGAGCACGACCATGCCGAGGACCGCGGCGCCGGCCGCGCCGATGCCGACCCACACGCCGTAGGCGGTGCCGATGGGCAGGGTCTTGGCGGCGTACGACAGCAGGACCATGCTGGCGACGATGCCCGCGCCGGTGAAGACGCTGGGCCACAGGCGGGTGAAGCCGTCGGTGAACTTCATGCCGATCGACCAGCCGACTTCGAGCAGACCGGCGAGGAGAAGCAGAACCCAGGCCATGACAGGCACCTCCGGGACGAGAGCGGACGGGGTGCGTCGTCTTGTCGTACCCGGTACGGCGCGTCTCGTCGGGGTTCCTCCCCACCGTAGCAAAGGACGCGCAAAGGGGCCGGTGACCTCGGTCACCGGCCCCTCCGGGTCCGCTGCGGGCCGCTGCGGGCCCGCCGCGCGTCCGCTACAGGTACAGCCCCGTGGAGTCCTCCGACCCCTCCAGCCGCTCGGCGGCCACCGCGTGCAGGTCCCGCTCGCGCATCAGCACGTACGCCACGCCCCGGACCTCGACCTCGGCGCGGTCCTCGGGGTCGTACAGCACCCGGTCGCCGGGCTCCACGGTCCGTACGTTCTGCCCGACCGCGACCACCTCGGCCCAGGCCAGCCGCTTGCCGACCGCGGCGGTCGCCGGGATGAGGATGCCGCCGCCGGAGCGCCGCTCCCCCTCGGGGGTGTCGGACCGGACCAGCACGCGATCGTGCAGCATCCGGATGGGCAGCTTGTCGTGGGTGGAATTCTGGCTCACGCGAAGAACCTACCTGGCCGGGGGCCTGCCGTACGCCCGAGGGTCACGTCAGCCGCGCTTGCGCCGCGTCGAGACCGCGAGGAGGCCGACGACGCCGGCCGCGAGCATCACGACGGGCACGATGCGCCCGACGTTCGGGGCGCCGTCCTCGTGCCGGAAGCCGGCCTTGAAGTCGGTGACGGTGCGGTTCACGGCGACGATCACCCGGCCGGCCGTCTCGTCGACGGTCGAAGCCACCCGGGACTTCGCGTCCCCGATGATCGTCTTGGGGTGCATGCGCACGCCGATCTCGTCGAGCGTCTCCGCGAGCTGCTCGCGCCTGCGGACGATGTCCGCCTCGATCTGCGCAGGGGTCCTGACTTCCGACACCGCGCTGCCTCCGTGGGTGGTGTGTGGGCGTAGTCCGACATGGTCAGTCTGTCAGCTTACGCTCGTGTGGTACTGCACCCTTTGCAAAGGAGACTGTGAGACATGAGCGAGCGACTCCAGCCCGGGGACACGGCGCCCGCCTTCACCCTGCCCGACGCGGACGGCAACGAGGTCTCGCTCGCCGCGCACAAGGGCCGCAAGGTCATCGTGTACTTCTACCCGACCGCCATGACCCCCGGCTGCACCAAGCAGGCCTGCGACTTCACGGACAACCTCGCCCTGCTCGCGACCGCCGGGTACGACGTCATCGGCGTCTCGCCGGACAAGCCGGAGAAGCTGGCGAAGTTCCGCGAGAAGGAGGACCTGAAGGTGACGCTGGTCAGCGACCCGGAGAAGAAGGTCCTGGAGGCGTACGGGGCGTACGGCGAGAAGAAGCTGTACGGCAAGACGGTGACGGGCGTGATCCGCTCCACGGTGATCGTCGACGAGGAGGGCAAGGTCGAGCGCGCCCTCTACAACGTGAAGGCCACCGGCCACGTGGCCAAGATCATCAAGGATCTGGGCATCTGACGTCCCGAGCCGGCCGGCGGGGGCCACCTGACGGGACGTGACCCCGCCGGACGGACTCGGCCGTAGACTGGGCCCAGCCCGCCGGACCCGGTGTCCGGTCCGGTCGATTTCCCGCGGTTGTGGTGGAATTGGCAGTCACGCTGGGTTTAGGTCCCAGTGGGGTAAAACCCGTGGGGGTTCGAGTCCCCCCAACCGCATTGCCGCGACGGCCCCGCACGCTCCTGCGTGCGGGGCCGTCGGCGTCCGGCCGGGGCCCGTCAGCCCAGGAGTTCGCGTACCGCCGGGACCAGGGCGCGGAAGGCCTGGCCGCGGTGGGAGATGGCGTTCTTCTCGGCGGGGGTGAGTTCGGCGCAGGTGCGCGTGTCGCCCTCGGGCTGGAGGATCGGGTCGTAGCCGAAGCCGCCGGTGCCGGTGGGCGCGTGGCGCAGGCGGCCGAGGAGGCGGCCCTCGACGACGCGTTCGGTGCCGTCGGGGAGGGCCAGGGCGGCGGCGCAGGCGAAGTGCGCGCCGCGGTGCGCCTCGTCGATGTCCGAGAGCTGGGCGAGCAGCAGGCGGAGGTTGGCCTCGTCGTCGCCGTGGCGGCCGGCCCAGCGGGCGGAGAAGATGCCGGGGGCGCCGCCGAGCACGTCCACGCACAGGCCCGAGTCGTCGGCGACGGCGGGGAGTCCGGTGGCCTGCGCGAGGGCGTGGGCCTTCAGGAGGGCGTTCTCGGCGAAGGTGACGCCGGTCTCCTTGACGTCCGGGATCTCGGGGTACGCGTCCGAGCCGACCAGCTCGTGCGGCAGGCCGGCTTCGGACAGGATGGCGCGGAGCTCGGTGATCTTGCCCGCGTTGCGGGTGGCGAGGATGAGGCGGGTCATGCCCCGATTATCACGGGGAGCAGACCTTGCTCAGTTCGTTCACCCCGTCGGTGATGCCGGAGAGGTCCGGGTTCGCGTTGCCGTCGTCGAGGGACTTGCGGGCGTTCGAGACCCCGGCGCTGATCGAGTCGACGGCCTTGGCGATGTCGGCGTTGTCGCTCTTGTCGCCGATGTCCTTGAGGCTCTTCTCGATCTGGTCGAGGGCGTTCTGCGCGTCCTGCGGGCTGTCCCCGGCGTTGGAGATGGCCTGCTGGAGGTCGTTGGCGGCGTCGCTGACGGCCACGGCGGTGTTGGCGCAGTCCAGTGCGGTGTCGATGGCGGAGCACGCGGTCACGGCCGGCAGGGCGAGCAGGGCGGTGACGGCGAGGGCGGCGGTACGGCGGTGCAGGGCCATGTGGCGGTTTCCCCCCGGGTTCGGATGCGCGGACGGGCGCACGGCTTCGAACCGTGCGCCCGTACCCAGCATGACGCGTGGGGGGCGGCCCCCAGTTCCCGGGGCGGGGTTTCCCCTTGGCCCTCGGGTCCGGGAGTTCCGTCAGAGCTCCAGGGCCTTGCGCTGGATGGCCTCCAGGTCGGCGCAGCCGCCGGCGGCCAGGTCGAGGAGGGCGTTGAGCTCCTTGCGGTCGAAGGGCTCGCCCTCGGCGGTGCCCTGGACCTCGACGAAGCGGCCGTCGCCGGTGCAGACGACGTTCATGTCGGTCTCGGCGCGGACGTCCTCCTCGTAGCAGAGGTCGAGGAGCGGGACCCCGTCGACGATGCCGACGCTGACGGCGGCGACGGTGCCGGTGAGCGGCTTGCGGCCGGCCTTGATCAGCTTCTTGCCCTGGCCCCAGGCGACGGCGTCGGCGAGGGCGACGTAGGCGCCGGTGATGGCGGCGGTACGGGTGCCGCCGTCGGCCTGGAGGACGTCGCAGTCGAGGACGATGGTGTTCTCGCCGAGGGCCTTGTAGTCGATGACCGCGCGCAGGGAGCGGCCGATCAGGCGGGAGATCTCGTGGGTGCGGCCGCCGATCTTGCCGCGGACGGATTCGCGGTCGCCGCGGGTGTTGGTGGAGCGGGGGAGCATCGAGTACTCGGAGGTGACCCAGCCTTCGCCGCTGCCCTTGCGCCAGCGGGGGACGCCTTCGGTGAAGGAGGCGGTGCAGAAGACCTTGGTGTCGCCGAAGGAGATGAGGACGGAGCCCTCTGCGTGCTTGCTCCATCCGCGTTCGATGGTGACCGGGCGGAGCTGGTCGGGCGTGCGGCCGTCGATGCGAGACATGGTCCGAGCGTATCCGCTGCGCGGCACCCGGCGGACCCGTCCCGCCTCTCGGGGCTCCACCCCGAACCCCGCGCCTCGAACTCCCCCGGCCCCAGGGGGCTGGGAGGTACCCCCTGGCGGGGCTGGAATGCGCCCGCGGAGCGGGCCGGAGGGGCTGGGATTGACCCGCGGAGCGGGGGCGTACGCGCAGACCCCGCGCCGGGGTGCGGTGCGGGGTCTGGGCTAGGCGGTGCGCCGCCAAGTGCGCCGCCCGGTTCGGGGGACGGTCACATCATGTCTTCGATCTCGCCGGCGATCGGGTCGGCGTCGGTGCCGATGACGACCTGGATGGCGGTGCCCATCTTGACCACGCCGTGGGCCCCGGCGGCCTTGAGGGCGGCCTCGTCGACGAGGCTGGGGTCGGCGACCTCGGTGCGCAGGCGGGTGATGCAGCCCTCGACCTCTTCGATGTTGTCGATACCGCCGAGCCCGGCGACGATCTTCTCAGCCTTGGTGGCCATGTGTCTTTCCCCTGTCTTCAAGGAACGAGTCTCGGCGGCAGATTGCCGGTCGCGGGGGTCCGCTTTGTCACGTTAACCCACGGTTGGCCCATCTTCGCGAGGCGATGGGCCGGGCTCTGCCGAATGATGACGATCAGCAGCGGTGCGCCCGCGAGGGCGACCGCTCGGACCGTATCCACAACTGGTCTACACCAGTGTGCGGCAACCGCCAAACCTGGTGGCCTCCGGGAGGACGCCGATGAGTGCGAGCAGCGCGGCCGCAGCGCCCCAGCAGAAGTGGTGGAACGGCCTGTTCCAGGGGCTGCAGAAGATGGGCCGCAGCCTCCAGCTGCCCATCGCCGTGCTCCCCGCGGCCGGCATCCTGAACCGGCTGGGCCAGAAGGACGTGTTCGGCGCCGACGGCCTGGACTGGGTCAACGTCGCGAAGGTGATGGCGAGCGCGGGCGGTGCGCTGCTCAACGCCGACCTGGGCCTGCCGCTGCTCTTCTGCATCGGCGTGGCGATCGGCATGGCCAAGAAGGCCGACGGCTCCACCGCGCTGGCCGCCACGGTCGGCTTCCTCGTCTACCGGGCGGTCCTGCGCGCCTTCCCGGAGTCCTGCCCCTCGGGCACGAAGGACGTGGGCGGCGGCTGCCTCGGCGCCGGCGACAGCTTCGCGGAGTACACGTACCAGAACCCGGGGGTGTTCGGCGGCATCGTGATGGGCCTGCTGTCGGCCTGGTTCTGGCAGCGCTACCACCGCGTGAAGCTGGTGGACTGGCTCGGCTTCTTCAACGGCCGCCGGCTGGTGCCGATCATCATGTCCTTCGTGGCGATCGTCTTCGCCGTGCTGTGCCTCGTGGTCTGGCCGCCGGTCGGCGACGGGCTGGAGAGCTTCTCGGACTGGCTGGTGGGGCTCGGGGCCTGGGGTTCCGGGATCTTCGGCCTCGCGAACCGCGCGCTGCTGGTGATCGGCCTGCACCAGTTCCTGAACGTGCCGGTGTGGTTCCAGTTCGGCAGCTACACCACCCCGTCCGGCCAGGTGGTGCACGGGGACATCGCGATGTTCCTCAACGGGGACCCGCAGGCCGGCCAGTTCATGTCCGGGTTCTTCCCGATCATGATGTTCGCACTGCCGGCGGCCGCCCTGGCCATCACGCACTGCGCGAAGCCGCGGCGCCGCAAGGAGGTGGGCGGCCTGATGCTGTCGGTGGCGCTGACCTCGTTCGTCACGGGCATCACGGAGCCGATCGAGTACTCGTTCCTCTTCATCGCGCCGGCGCTGTACGCGGTGCACGCGGTGCTGACGGGCGTGTCCATGGCGGTGACCTGGGCACTCGGGGTACACGACGGCTTCAGCTTCTCCGCGGGCCTGATCGACTACGTCATCAACTGGAGCCTGGCGACGAAGCCGTACCTGATCATCCCGATCGGCCTGGCCTTCGCAGCGGTCTACTACGTGATCTTCCGCTTCGCCATCACGAAGTTCGACCTGAAGACCCCGGGCCGGGAGTCGGACGAGGAGATCGACGAGATGGAGCGCGAGAACACCAAGGCATAAAGGAGTTCCAGCCCCCCGGCGGGGCTTTGGACCCGCGCCCGCAAGGCCCTCGGATCTTTCCGTCCGGGGGCTTTCGGCGTGCCTGGGACGGATTCCGCTTGTCTGTGGCGAAGACTCCTCCGAGCCCGGGCCGGGTCGGAGCGGGGGGCTTTGGACCCGGCCCCTCCGGTGTGGCGTAGACCACAGGAAAACGAAGGTTCCTTATCTAACGCTCACCGTGTTACAACTGGTCTACACCACCCATTGGTGTAGACCACGCACCCCGCTTCTGGGGCCCGTGTACCCCCTTTCCGAGCCGTCGCCGTCTCCCTGCATGTCCTCTGGCGGCGCCTCGCTCCCCGGAGGAAGTTATGACTACGGCTACCGCCGCCACGGCGCCTCCCGCCAAGAAGCGGGGCTCCGGCCTCATCCAGGGTCTGCAGAAGGTCGGCCGCAGCCTTCAGCTGCCGATCGCGGTCCTTCCCGCCGCCGGCATCCTGCTGCGCCTCGGCCAGGCGGACGTGTTCGGCAAGGACGGTCTCGGCTGGGACAAGGTCGCCTCGGTGTTCGCCACCGCCGGTGACGCCGTCTTCGCCAACCTCCCCCTGCTCTTCTGCATCGGCGTGGCCATCGGCTTCGCGAAGAAGGCGGACGGCTCCACCGCGCTCGCGGCCCTTGTCGGCTTCCTCGTCTACAAGAACGTGCTCACCGCGTTCCCGGTGACCGAGGCCGTCGTCAACACCACCGCCAACAAGGGCGTGGACGTCGCCGCGACCTACAACAACCCCGGTGTCCTCGGCGGCATCGTGATGGGTCTGCTCGCCGCCGTGCTGTGGCAGAAGTTCCACCGCACCAAGCTGGTCGACTGGCTCGGCTTCTTCAACGGCCGCCGCCTGGTCCCGATCATCATGGCCTTCGTCGGCGTCCTGGCCGGCGTGTTCTTCGGCCTGGTCTGGGAGCCGATCGGCGAGGTCATCTCCCACTTCGGCGAGTGGATGACCGGCCTCGGCGCCGCGGGTGCCGGTCTCTTCGGCGTCATCAACCGCGGTCTGATCCCGATCGGCATGCACCAGTTCGTCAACACCGTGGCCTGGTTCCAGATCGGCGACTTCACCAACGCCGCCGGCGAGGTCGTGCACGGCGACCTCAACCGCTTCTTCGCCGGTGACTCCAGCGCCGGCCTGTTCATGACCGGCTTCTACCCGATCATGATGTTCGGCCTCCCGGCCGCCGCCCTGGCCATCGCGCACTCCGCCCGCCCGGAGCGCCGCAAGGCCGTCACCGGCATGATGGTCTCGCTCGCCCTCACCTCGTTCGTCACGGGTGTCACCGAGCCCATCGAGTTCTCGTTCATGTTCATCGCGCCGCTGCTGTACGCCATCCACGCCGTGCTCACCGCGGTCTCGATGGCCGTCACCTGGGCCCTGGGCGTCCACGGCGGCTTCACCTTCTCGGCCGGTCTCATCGACCTCGGCCTGAGCTGGAGCAAGTCCACCAAGCCCTGGCTGATCATCCCGATCGGCCTGGTGTTCGCGGCGATCTACTACGTGGTCTTCCGCTTCGCGATCACCAAGTTCAACCTCCCGACGCCGGGCCGCGAGTCCGACGAGGAGCTCGCCGAGATGGAGAAGGCCGAGGCCAAGTAGGACCGGCCCGACCCGCGGCTGCCGCCCCCACGGCAGCCGCCCCGGCAGCACGGAGCCCCCGCATTCCGATCCTCACGGAATGCGGGGGCTTCGGCATGGCCGGGCCGGGTGCCGCGGGCCGCGCGGCGCCCGGACCTCGTACGCGAGGTGCTCAGACCTCGTACACGGCGCCCGCGCGGGCCAGTTCCACCGGACCCGCGTAGACCGCGCGGGCGTCGGCGAGGTTCTGCGCGGCGTCCGTCCACGGCGGGATGTGGGTGAGCAGCAGGCGGCCGGCGCCCGCGGCCCGTGCGCACTCGCCGGCCTCGCGGCCGTTCAGGTGCAGGTCCGGGATGTCCTCCTTGCCGTGCGTGAAGGAGGCCTCGCACAGGAAGAGGTCGGTGCCCTCGGCGAGCGCGTCCAGCGAGGCGCAGGTGCCGGTGTCACCCGAGTAGGTCAGCGCGCGGCCGCCGTGCTCGATCCGGATGCCGTACGCCTCCACCGGGTGGGACACCCGCTCGGTGCGCACCTGGAAGGGGCCGATCTCGAAGCTGCCGGACTTCAGGGTGCGGAAGTCGAAGACCTCGCTCATCGAGCGCTCGTCCGGGACGTCCTCGTAGGCGGTGGTCAGGCGCTGCTCCGTGCCCTCGGGGCCGTACACGGGGATCGTGCCGCAGCGGCCGCCCTCGTGGCGGTAGTAGCGGGCGACGAAGTACGCGCACATGTCGATGCAGTGGTCCGCGTGCAGGTGGCTGAGGAAGATGGCGTCGAGGTCGTACAGACCGCAGTGGCGCTGCAGCTCTCCGAGGGCGCCGTTGCCCATGTCGAGGAGCAGCCGGAAGCCGTCGGCCTCGACGAGGTAGCTCGAGCAGGCCGATTCCGCGGACGGGAACGAACCCGAGCAGCCGACGACGGTGAGCTTCATGGAGCAGGAACCTCCGTGGGCGGATACGGGCGGCGGGGGCCGTGCGTGTGGGCGTGGGGGGCCGTGCGTGCGTCGAGCGTAAGGCGCGCGAGCGGCGGTCGCTCCTCCGCGGCAGGCCGTTGTGGGGGAACTCACCTGCGCAGTCACCCCCCGGGGCGACGGTCCGCACAGGGGTTGCCGTACGGGGGCGCGGCCGCCGTGCCGGGCGGCGGGTGCGCGGTTACCTTCGAGCCATGGACACGTCCTGGTGGCCGGCGCTGGCCGCGCTCGTGGCGCTGGCCGTGGTGGCGCTGGTGGCCGGGCGCCGCGGGCCGGGCGGGCCCGTGCGGCCGGCGGGGCGCCCGGGGCCGGCCGGTCCGGTCCCGCTGCGGGCGGGTCCGCTGCCGCAGCCGATGCCGGGTGAGATCTGGTGGGCCGAGGTGCCGTACGAGGACGGGCCCGGGGCGAAGGACCGGCCCTGCCTGGTGCTCGGAGCGCAGGGGCACGACCGGGTGCGGGTCGTGAAGATCACGAGCAAGTACCACGACGAGCGGCCGGGGGTGATCCCGCTGCCCCCGGGGGTGGTGGGGGACGCGCACGGGCGCCCGAGCTTCCTGGAGACGGACGAGCTGCGGGAGGTCCCGGTGTGGGGGTTCCGGCGGCGGGTGGGCGTGGTGGACCCGGTGGTGTGGGACCAGGTCCGCCATCTGGCGGACTGAGGGATCCGCGGACGCGGACCGGGGCCGGGCCCGAGCCCCGGACGCGGACCGGGGCTGGGCCCGGGGCCGGGCCCGCGGGCTCGCGGCGGGCCGGCCCCGGACGCACGGACGGCCGGCGGGGCGGGTGCCCCGCCGGCCGTCCGGTGCCCGGGTGTGCCGGGCGGGTGCCGGTGGACCGGGCCGGTGCCGGTCAGGCCCAGAGCTGGCCCTGGAGGACCTCGACGGCCTCTTCGGTGGTGGCCGCGGTGTAGACCCCCGTGGAGAGGTACTTCCAGCCGCCGTCGGCGACGACGAACACGATGTCCGCGGTTTCCCCGGCGGCGACGGCCTTGCGGCCCACGCCGATGGCCGCGTGCAGGGCGGCGCCGGTGGAGACCCCCGCGAAGATTCCTTCCTGCTGGAGGAGTTCGCGGGTACGGGCCACCGCGTCGGCCGAGCCCACCGAGAAGCGGGTGGTCAGCACGGAGGCGTCGTACAGCTCGGGCACGAAGCCCTCGTCGAGGTTGCGCAGCCCGTAGACCAGGTCGTCGTAGCGCGGCTCGGCGGCCACGATCTTCACCCCGGGCACCTGCTCGCGCAGGAAGCGGCCGACCCCCATCAGGGTGCCGGTGGTGCCCAGGCCGGCCACGAAGTGGGTGATCGAGGGCAGGTCCGCGAGGATCTCGGGACCGGTGGTGGCGTAGTGCGCGCCCGCGTTGTCCGGGTTCCCGTACTGGTAGAGCATGATCCAGTCCGGGTGCTCGGCGGCGAGCTCCTTGGCCACGCGGACGGCGGTGTTGGAACCGCCGGCCGCCGGCGAAGAGATGATCTCGGCTCCCCACATGGCCAGCAGGTCGCGGCGCTCCTGCGAGGTGTTCTCCGGCATCACGCACACGATCCGGTAGCCCTTGAGCTTCGCGGCCATGGCGAGGGAGATGCCGGTGTTGCCGGAAGTGGGCTCCAGGATGGTGCAGCCGGGCTGCAGGCGGCCGGCCTTCTCGGCCTGCTCGATCATGTGGAGCGCGGGGCGGTCCTTGATCGAGCCGGTCGGGTTGCGGTCCTCCAGCTTGGCCCAGATCCGCACGTCCTCCGAGGGGGACAGGCGCGGGAGCCGGACCAGCGGGGTGTTGCCGACCGCCGCCAGCGGGGAGTCGTACCGCATTACTTGGCGCCCCCGGCCACGGCCGGGAGGATGGTGACGTTGTCGCCGTCGGAGAGCTTGGTGTTGATGCCGTCGAGGAAGCGGACGTCCTCGTCGTTGAGGTAGACGTTGACGAAGCGGCGCAGCTCGCCGCCCTTGGCCTCGTCCACGATGCGCTCGCGGATGCCGGTGTGGCGGGTCTCCAGGTCGGTGAAGAGCTCGCCGAGGGTGGCGCCTTCACCGGTGACGGCCTTGGCGCCGTCGGTGTAGGTGCGGAGGATGGTCGGGATGCTGACCTCGATGGCCATGGCGGGCTCCAGTCGTCGGGAAGGGCGTGGTGCGTAAGGGGCGCGCGGCTCTGGCCCCCCGCGCGACAGGGGGTGGTACGGGTGGTGCTTCCGGCGGGCTCTGCTCAGGCGGCGGCGCAACAGATCGCGCTGGCGAGGCGGCACAGGTCGACGTGCAGCCGCTCCACCAGCGCAGGGCTGCGCGGCGTCTCGATGCTCACGTCGTGGGAAACCATGCGGGCATCGTAACGATTCCCGGTCCGCGGGATGGAGTGTGATCTCGCATTCCGGACGGGATCCGCTCACATCGTGGGCGGCTGGGGCTCAGTACCCCGCCACGACCTGCACTTCTTCCTCGGTGATCACTCCGTCGACGATCCGGTACGAGCGGAACTGGAACTCGCCGAGACCGTCCTTGTCGGCGGTCGAGACGAGGACGTAGTGGGCGCCGGGCTCGTTCGCGTACGTGACGTCGGTGCGCGAGGGGTAGGCCTCGGTCGCGGTGTGCGAGTGGTAGACGATCACGGGCTCCTCGTCCCGGGCGTCCATCTCGCGGTACAGCTTGAGGAGGTCCTTGGAGTCGAACTCGTAGAACGTGGGCGAGCGCGCGGCGTTGAGCATCGGGATGAACCGCTCCGGGCGGCCGGTGCCGGCCGGTCCGGCGACGATGCCGCAGGCCTCGTCGGGGTGGTCCTCGCGGGCGTGCGCGACGATCTGGTCGTACAGGGCCTGGGTGAGGGTCAGCATGACCGACAGGATAAGCAGACGGGCCCTGCCGTACCGAGATCCGGTACGGCAGGGCCCGCATGCTGGACACAGGGCGCTTGCGCGCTGCCCGTGGCCGGGTGCGTCAGCGCTTGGCGAACGCGGCGTTCTCCGGGTTGCGGCTCTTGAGGACGAGGAACGCGACGCCGAGGATCAGGCCCCAGAGGGGGGCGCAGTACAGGGAGACCCGTGCGTCCTGGTCGATGCCCATCATCACGATGACCATGCCGATGAAGGCGAGGGCGAACCAGCTGGTCCACGGGGCGCCGGGGGCGCGGAACGCGGAGGCGGGGAGCTCGCCGCGGTCGGCCTTGGCCCGGTAGCGGATCTGGCAGACCAGGATCATGATCCAGGCCCACATGCCGGAGATGGTGGCGAAGGAGACGACGTAGTCGAAGGCCTTGCCGGGGGCCACGTAGTTGATCCAGACGCCGACGAGCATGAGCGCGGCGGAGAAGGTGGTGCCGACGAGCGGGGTGCCGTTCTTCGTCAGGCGGGTGAAGACCTTGGGCCCCTGGCCGTTGAGCGCGAGGTCGCGCAGCATGCGGCCGGTGGAGTACATGCCCGAGTTGCAGGAGGACAGGGCCGCGGTCAGGACGACGAAGTTGACGATGGCGGCGCCGACGCCGAGGCCCATCTTCTCGAAGGCCGCGACGAAGGGGCTGACGCCCGGCTGGAACTCGGTCCACGGGACCACGGAGAGGATCATGATCAGCGCGCCGACGTAGAAGACGGCGATGCGCCACGGCACGGTGTTGATGGCCTTGGGCAGGGTCTTCTCGGGGTCCTTGGACTCGCCGGCGGTGACGCCGACCAGCTCGACGGCGAGGAAGGCGAACATCACGATCTGCAGGGTCATCAGCGTGCCGCCGATGCCCTTGGGGAAGAAGCCGCCCTCGCTCCACAGGTTGGCGACGGAGGCGGTCTCCGCGGCGTCCGAGAAGCCGATGGTGAGGATGCCGGCGCAGATCAGGATCATGCCGACGATCGCGGTGACCTTGACCATCGAGAACCAGAACTCGAGCTCGCCGAAGAGCTTCACGGAGATCAGGTTCGCGCCGTACAGGATGACCGTGAAGATCAGCGCGTACGCCCACTGCGGGAAGCTGTCATGGGTCCAGAAGGACATGTACTGGGCTGCCGCGGTGACTTCGGTGATGCCGGTGACCACCCAGAACAGCCAGTACGTCCAGCCCGTGACGAACCCCCAGAACGGGCCGGCGAACTCGCGGGCGTACTCCGAGAAGGAGCCCGACACCGGGCGGTACATGAGCAGTTCGCCCAGGGCCCGCATGATGAAGAAGATGACCAGGCCGGCGATGGCGTAGGCCAGGATCAGGCTGGGGCCGGCCTTGCTGATGGCCTTGCCCGCGCCCAGGAAGAGCCCGGTGCCGATGGCTCCGCCGATCGCGATCATCTGGATCTGGCGGGCGCCGAGCGCCCGGTGGTAGCCCTCGCCCGCGGGGTCTTCGCCCGCGGTGTCCCGGCCCTGGTTCTCGACCTGCACAGAGGTCATGTTTGGTGCGCCTTTCTCCACGCCGGCCCGTGCCTTGCGGGGCTGCGGGCCGGGTTCCTCGATCCCCCCGGATACGGATGGAGTTGCACGCCGGCGGTCGGCCGGTTCAAGCGCCGCCGGGTGGACAGGGGTGGTGTCGTCGGCGGTCCGGAAGATTTATCACGGACTTATGGGGATACGGCGGACCGGAAAGTGGCGCAGGGCACAAGAAAAACGGGGCAAATGCCCCGTTGGTCGAAAAATGACCACACAGCGGTGATCTGATCGTTATCCGGATTTGAGCGTCCGCTGAGCGAACAAGATCCCCGAGGGTCCGGAGGCCGTACCTCCGTTACGGCATCAGGGTCTCGACGAGGGTCTCCTGGAGCCCGCCCAGCCACAGGTAGGCCATCACCATCGGCTTGCGCGGATCGGAGTCGGGCAGCCCGAAGAGGTCGCCCGCCTCGTCGTCCTCGGTGATGTCCAGCCGGGAGGCGATGGTCAGCCGCAGGTCGTTCAGGGCTCCCAGCCAGCGCAGCGGCTGCTCCCCCGTCAGCTTCAGCACGGCCCCGCCGTCGCCCCCGGGGGTCAGCGCGTTGAGGCTGTGCACCACGGCGAGGGCGTCCTCGCGCTTGCGGGCGCGCAGGTCGTTCTCGGTGAAGCGGCGGAACTCGGCCGAGCGGGCCCGCTGTTCCTCCGGATCGGCGGCCGGCTCCGCGCCCGGGGCCCGGTAGGCGTCCGGGAACAGGCGGGCCAGCGCAGGGTCGGACGGGGCCTCGGTGGGCCCCTCGGCGAAGAGCGCCGCCAGCGGGTCGGCGTCCGCGTCCGGCTCGTCCCCGGGGCCGATCAGCTCCAGCAGCTGGACCGCCAGGGAGCGCAGGATGGAGATCTCGATCTCGTCGAGCGCGACGGCCGCGCCGCCGCCTTCGAGGCTTTCGAACGTGCCGCCCATCAGATGCGGTCCTGCGACAGGGTCGCCCACAGTCCGTAGCCGTGCATGGCCTGCACGTCGCGCTCCATCTCCTCGCGGGTGCCGCTGGAGACGACCGCCCGTCCCTTGTGGTGGACGTCGAGCATCAGTTTGTGCGCCTTGTCCTTGGAGTAGCCGAAGTACGCCTGGAACACGTACGTCACGTAGCTCATGAGGTTGACCGGGTCGTTGTGCACCAGGGTCACCCAGGGGACATCGGGTTCGGGGACCGCGAAGGCCTCGTCGGCCGGCAGGGTGCGTTCGATCTCAATGGGAGCAACACTCACGCCCCCATGCTGCCACCGCGACGGGCCCGTCGCACAAACGGCCCCCTACATCTCGTCACTCTGACGAAATGTGCGCTAGCATCCGTGGCATGAACCCTGCGGACCTGGGGCTGCCGGTGGACGTGCCGTCGACAGCGCTCTTCACGGACCATTACGAGCTCACGATGCTGCAGGCCGCGCTGGCGAACGGCACGGCCGACCGCCGCTCGGTCTTCGAGGTCTTCACCCGGAGGCTGCCGGAAGGCCGCCGCTACGGCGTCGTGGCCGGCATCGGCCGGGTGCTCGACGCGGTCGAGAACTTCCGCTTCGACGCCGCCGTGCTGGAGTTCCTCCGGGAGCGGCGGATCGTGAACACGCGCACCCTGGACTGGCTCTCCCGGTACCGCTTCTCGGGTGACATCTGGGGCTACCCCGAGGGCGAGGTCTACTTCCCCGGGTCCCCGGTGCTCCGGGTCGAGGGCAGCTTCGCCGAGTGCGTGCTGCTGGAGACCGTGATCCTCTCGATCCTCAACCACGACTCGGCGATCGCCGCGGCCGCCTCCCGGATGGCCTCGGCCGCCGGGGACCGGCCGCTGATCGAGATGGGCGCCCGGCGCACCCACGAGCTCGCCGCCGTCGCCGCCTCGCGCGCCGCCTACGTGGGCGGCTTCACCTCCACCTCGGACCTCGCGGCCGGCTTCCGGTACGGGATCCCCACGGTCGGCACCAGCGCGCACGCCTTCACCCTGCTCCACGACGACGAGCGGGACGCCTTCACCGCGCAGGTGGCCTCGCTGGGCACCGGCACCACCCTGCTCGTGGACACGTACGACGTGGCCGAGGCGGTCCGCACCGCCGTCGAGGTGGCCGGCACCGGGCTCGGCGCCGTCCGCATCGACTCCGGCGACCTGCTGCTCGTCGCGCACCGGGTGCGGCAGCAGCTGGACGAGCTGGGCGCCACCGGCACGAAGATCGTGGTCACCTCGGACCTGGACGAGTACGCCATCGCCTCGCTGGCCGCCGCGCCGGTGGACGCGTACGGAGTGGGCACCCAGCTGGTCACCGGCAGCGGGCACCCGACCTGCTCGATGGTCTACAAGCTGGTGGCCCGGGCCTCGTCCGCGGACCCGAAGGCCCCGCTGACCCCCGTGGCGAAGAAGTCCAGCGGCGGGAAGATCTCGGTCGGCGGCCGCAAGTGGGCCGCGCGGCGGCCGGACGCGGACGGGGTCGCGGAGGCGGAGGTCGTGGGCACGGGGGCCGTGCCGGGGGCCCTCGCACCGCACCAGCTGCTGGTCGAGCTGGTGAAGGGGGGCGAGGTGGTGGCGCGCGAGCCGTTGGAGGCGGCGCGGGACCGGCATGTCGCGGCCCGGGCCCGCCTGCCGCTGTCCGCGACCCAGCTGTCGCGCGGCGAGCCGGTCATCCCGACCGAGTACGCCTGACCCTGCGGGGCCCCTCGGGGGCTCCGCCCGGACCCCCGGTCCGGGGCGCCGGACGGGCTGGAACCCGCCCCCCGGTTCGGGGCGCGGCCGGTGGGGGAGAAGGCCCCGCAGGGGTGGGCAGCCGCCCGCCGACGCCCCGGGACGCACATCCGTCACGGACCACTACCGCCGAAGGACCCGCCATGCACCGCGCACTGATCGTCGTGGACGTCCAGAACGACTTCTGCGAAGGCGGCAGCCTCCCGGTCACGGGCGGCGCCGACGTGGCCGCAGCCATCACCGAGCTGATCGGCCAGGCCACCCCCGGCTACCGGCACGTCGTGGCCACCCGCGACCACCACATCGACCCCGGCCCCCACTTCGCGCACCCGCCCGCCCGGCCCGACTACGAGAGCTCCTGGCCGGTGCACTGCGTGGCGGGCACGGAGGGCGTGGGCTTCCACCCGAACTTCGCCCCCGCCGTCGCCTCGGGGGCCGTCGCCGCCGTGTTCGACAAGGGCGCGCACGCGGCCGCGTACAGCGGTTTCGAGGGCACCGACGAGAACGGCACCGGGCTCGCGGACTGGCTGCGCGAGCGCGGGGTCACCGAGGTGGACGTGGTGGGCATCGCCACCGACCACTGCGTACGGGCCACCGCCCTGGACGCGGCCCGCGAGGGCTTCGTCACGCACGTGCTGCTGGACCTGACGGCCGGAGTGGCCGCGCACACCACCGAGCGCGCCCTGGAGGAGCTCCGGACGGCCGGGGTGCGGCTGTCGGGCACCCCGGTGGTCGCGGGCGGCTGAGCCGCCGCCACGGCCGCCCCCGGCGGCGCCGGGTCCCGCCGGGGCCCCGCGGGGCCCGCGGGCCTCACGTGCCCGGCAGGAGGGCGCGTATCGGGTGCCAGAGCTCGGCCGCCGTGTCGGGGGCACCGCGCCACAGGAGGCCGTCCGGGTGGTGCAGGACGGCCGTCACCTCGTCCGGGGTCGGCGGGTGGGCGTTCCCCCGCAGGTAGACGGCGCGCATGCCGAGGTTCCGCAGCCTGGTCAGGGCGCGGGCCCGGTTCGCGGCGTGGACGAGCACGCGGACGTGCCGGCCGTCCCCGCAGGGCCTGGGCAGGGTCAGGGCGACCACCACGCTGCCGTTGGGCAGCTTGACGAAACCTCCGCCGGGCATCGGTTCATCTCCCCCGTGAGATGGAGTGTCAATAAGAATCCCGTACGACGCATCTAAACGCGATCGGCCGCCGCCCGCTAGAGGGCGACGGCCGATCATGCTCTGACCTGCGGTTTTGGCCTGAGATTACTTCGAGGGGGAAACCTTCACCGTGATGTAGGAGCCGTCCTTGGGCTGCTCCACGATCGAGATGCGGGTGTTGGTGTCAGCGGTCTTGACGCTGCCCGTCGGGTTCTCCGCGTAGTAGTACTTGCCGGTGTGGTCGTCGAAGTACTTGACGCCCTTCTTCGACGTGATGCTCAGCGGCTGGTCGGCCTTGTGCAGCGTGAACGCGTCGGTCGCGTACAGGCTGAACGGGGCGTCGAACGGCTGGATCTTGTTGCGCAGCAGGGTGCCGTCGGTCCACTTCAGCGGCTTGGCGTGGGCGTCGATCGGAAGGATCAGGCCCTGGCCCGGGTGGGCGCTGACGTTGTTGTCCTTCTGGGAGGTGTCCCAGAGCCACATCAGCAGACCGGTCTGGTACGGGTAGTGCTCGACCCAGTCGGGACGGGTGCCGGAGAAGCCGAAGTTGTACGGGCCGACCTTGAGGGTCTTGTCGTACGAGACGTACTGGCGGTTCTCGGCCAGGTAGTACTGGGCGTAGGCCTTGGTGAAGCCCTCACCGATGGTGGAGAAGCCCTTGGCGGTCCAGCCGTTGGCACCGTTCTCGCCGCCGTCGGAGAACAGCGTGGCGCCGTCCGCCGTGACCTTGATCGCGTCGGCGGTGAAGCCCTTGCCGCCCGCGCCGCCGTCCGTCTGGTAGCGGAAGCGGACGTCGACCTTCTTGCCGGCGTAGGCGTCCAGCGGGAAGTTCAGCTGCTTCCAGGCGCCGGAGGCACCGGTGAGCGAGGCGTTGCCCGCGGCGTCGACCGGGAGGGCCGTGCCGTCGGCGGTGCCGGGGAGGACGGTCCAGTGGGCGCCGCCGTCGGTGGACACCTCGGTGTAGAGGTAGTCGTAGCCGGACTCGATGTCCCACCAGCCCTTGAGGGACAGCGCGGCGGAGGACTTGCCGGTCAGGTCCACGGAGCGGGTCAGGGTGTTCTTGAGGTCGTCACCCATGTTGCTCCACCACTGCTTCGCACCCTCGGCGGGCTTGACGACGGTGGTGGTGACCTTCTTCTTCGGCAGCTTGACGACGAGCGCCTGCTTGTTCTTGGTGTTGTACTCCGACACACCGAGCTTGTGCGTGGACTTCGTCGCGGCCTTGGCCGTGTCGTAGTTCAGCCAGCCGAGCTGCAGCTTGTCCCAGGCGGTCATGTCGCCGGGGAAGTCGCCTATGGAGTCCTTGCCCTTGCCGAGCCAGGAGCCGGCGGACATCAGGGACCAGAAGCCGACCGAGTTCTCGGCGCGGCCGGACGTGTCGTACAGGTCCGGGAGGCCGAGGTCGTGGCCGTACTCGTGGGCGAAGACACCGAGGCCGCCGTTCTCGGGCTGCATGGTGTAGTCGCCGACCCAGA
This sequence comes from Streptomyces sp. NPDC030809, assembly GCF_055572195.1. Taxonomy (NCBI): domain Bacteria; kingdom Bacillati; phylum Actinomycetota; class Actinomycetes; order Kitasatosporales; family Streptomycetaceae; genus Streptomyces; species Streptomyces sp. NPDC030809. The sequence continues at coordinate 26,390 of NZ_JBVIDV010000038.1, read as the reverse complement.
TGCCGGTCTTGCCGATCTGGGTGCCGCCGGCCTTGTTGTTCGCCGGGCCGGTCTGGCCCGCGTCGGTGCCGTAGGCGTACCAGCGGTGGGCCCACAGGGCGTTGGTGGTCTGCGCGCCGCCGCCGGCCGACTCGTCCTCGCCCGCGTGGACGATCTGGAAGTGGTCGATGTAGCCGTCGGGCTCGTTGAAGTTGCCGTCGCCGTCGAAGTCGTAACGGTCCCAGAGGTCGTACTTCGCGAGCTGCGCCTTGATCTGCGCGTCGGTCTTGCCGGCCTTCTTCTGGGCCTTGACCCACGCGGTGACGCCGTCGCGGACGGTGTCCCAGACGTTGTTGCAGTTGGTGTCGCCGCAGTAGTTCGAGCCGTAACGGGCCTCGTTGTACGGGACCTTGACCCAGTCGGCCACCTCGCCGTCGACCGAGTAGCGGCCCGAGGAGGTCTTCTCGTAGTAGGACTTCAGCGAGCCGGAGCCCTTGCCGAAGTACAGGTCCTGGAAGTAGTCCCGGTTGAAGTCGGCGCGCCAGTTGGTGCTGTTGTCCTTGGTGCGGTCCGGCTTCGGGATGGTGTTCTTGGCCGGGCCGGGGGTGCCGCCGTACTTGACGACGGGCGGCTGCGGGCCGGACGGGCCGTCCGGGTCGAACATGGTCGAGTTGTCGACCTTGTTGCCGAACTCGACGAGGATCGTGAAGATCTTGTCGGTCTTCTCGCGGCCGAGCTCGACGTACTTCTTGTCGTCGAGCTGGACGACCTTGGAGGCGCCGCGCTGCTGGACGCGGGTCTTGCCCTCCAGGACCTGCTGCAGGGCGGCCTCGCGGGCCTGCTCCTGCTGCTTGCTGAACGGGCCGTCGAGCTCGTCCGAGTGGGCCTTGGAGGCCGACGGGTCGTGGCGGTCCACGACCGGGGCGGCCACGGCGGTGTTGCTCGCGGACGCCATGGTGTAGACGGAAGCGGTGGCCGCGCAGGCCGCCATGGTCACCGTGATGGCGGCGAAACGGATGGCTCGCCGACGCGGCGAGGTGTTGCTGCTCACTTGATGTTGTTCCCCTCCCGCGGCCGCCAGGACGGACCGGGAGTCAGGGGTTCCGGGGCAGCGCGCGTCTCAAGTGACGACATTTGACCGGAGTCGCGCGAGAAAAGACAGACCTTGACTTGACCCCGTCAAGTGCACTATGCGGTCAACGAGTTCCGCATTTCGGACACCCGGCGAAGGAGGGGACGAAGCATATGCCAGGGAGCGGAATCGACACATCCGGAATCGGTACATCTATGACCGGAACAGGCGCGTCCGCGACCTGCGGCGGCGCGGGACATGACTCCGTGCGCCCCCCGTGCACCGGCACCGTGGGTTAGGTCACGCTTACCGCCGGTCCCCCGCGGGCATCCCCGTCGTAGAGTCGGTTGCAGCGCGATCCGAGGGGGAGACCGCGAGCGGGCGGCTCCCCGACCATGCCTTGAGGACGGATACCGCCATGCCGCGTCCGACTGCCGCACAGCTCGCCTACGGGTCCGCCACCGTCATCGTCTCCACGATGGCCATGCTGCTGCTCTCGCAGACACGTTCCGGCATCGGGGTCGCCGTCATCGCCGCGGCCGCCCTCCTCCTCGGCCTCCTCGTCGCCGTCACGGCCGCCGTGCCCAAGCGGGCGGCGGCCCGCCGGGCCCGGGCCGGCAGCCCGGCGCCCGCCTCCGGGGCGGAGGCGGGCGCGGGTGCGGCTGCGGCGGGCCCGGAGGCCGCGGCGGCTGCGGAGGCGGGCGCGACCGGGCAGGTGCCGGCGGCCAAGTGACCTGAGCGGCCCGCCGGATGACCGCGGGCCGGCTCAGACGACCGTGACCACCACGGTCTTGCCCACCTTGTCGTGCAGGCCCTGCCGGTACGGCTTGTCACTGAGGATCGTCACGATCAGCACGAGCTCCCAGAGGCAGGGGCAGCAGAGCAGGGCCGGCAGCCACAGCACGGCCGCCCGGGACAGCGCCGCGTTGCTCGTCGGCACGCTGCCGTCGTTCAGCATCGCGACCCGCAGGCCCATCAGCTTCTTGCCCAGGGTCTGGCCGTTCTTCTTCGTGAAGAACCAGTCGTAGCCGACGTACGCCGCGATGCCGATCAGCGTCCAGAGCAGGCCGCCGCCGCTGTAGGCCTTGGTGAAGACCTCGGTGGCGTCCTCGCCCTTGTCGGTCTCCACGACCCAGCGGTTGCGGCTCGTGCCCCACTGGAGCAGGCCGAGCGGGATCCCGATGATCAGCGCGTCCACGATGCGCGCGAGGAGCCGCTTGCCGAAGTCGGCGAGCGGCGGCATGCCGGCGAGCGGGTCCGGGGCCCCGTAGCCGCCGCCGTACGGATCGGAGCCGTACGGGGGCGGCGGGGGCGGGTAGCCGCCGCCCGGCCCGCCGGAGCCCCCGTAGGGGGAACCCGAGCCCGGAGGCGGGTAGCCGCCCGCACCTCCGTACGGGGAGCCCGAGCCGGGGGGCGGCGTCGAAGGCGGCTGCTGCGGCTCCTCACCGGGAGGCCTCTTGCGGAACGGGTCGTCCTCGGGGGGCTGGCCCGGCGGCGGCTGATCGGTGCTCATGGCCGTAGTCGAACCCGGCCCCCGGGACCCCGCAACGGGACGGGCTCCGTACGGGGGACGGGCGGCCGGGAAACCCGCTCGGCGGGGGACCCGCGGGCGGGCCGGACCGGCTCAGCGGGCGACGAACGTACCGGCCGCCTTGTCGTGCCAGCACTGCCGCCAGGGCCGGTCCACCAGGCACCACAGAATGTTCAGCACCCCGATGCCCAGGGCGCCGAGCAGCCCGTACACCAGCCAGCGGCCGAGTGCCGCGCCGAACGAGGGCCGGCTGCCCGACTCCATGCGCACCACGCGCACCCCGAACAGCTTCTTGCCGAGGGTGCGGCCCCAGCGGGCGGTGGGCAGCACCTCGTAGAGGAGGCCGAAGACGAGGAGGGCGCCGAGGACCACGGCGAGGTAGCCGCCGGTGGTGCCGTCGACGAGCCAGACGGTCACGGTCTCCCCGGCGAGCTTCGCGGCGTCGATCTTCGCCTCGATGTGCTCCGTTGCCTTCGCCACGAACGGCACCGTGACGGCGGTGGCCACGGCCCCGGTGACCAGCGCGTCGACCAGCCGCGCACCGAGGCGGCGGCCGAGCCCGGCGGGGCGGGGCACCTCGTCGGCGAGGCGGCGGAACAGCTCGTCGCTCGGGGGCTTCCAGGGGGTGGCGGCGGGCACGTCCGCGGCGGCGGAGGCGTCGGCGGCGGGCCTGGCCGGGGGCGCGGTCCGGTCGGGTACGGGCTGCCGGGCGGGGGCCGGGGCGGCGGACTCGGCGGGGGCGGACGGGGTCGGGGCCGGGGCCGGGGCGGACGGGGCCGGGGCCGCCGGGGGTTCGGTGTGGGCCGGGGACTTGACGGAGAGGATGCCGGCGGAGGCGGCGGAGGCGGCCGCCGGGACGGGGGCGGGCTCCTTCGCGGGGGCGGGGATCAGGGAGCCGGCGGACCCGGCGGAGCGGGACTCGGCGGAGCGGGACTCGGCAGAGCGGGACTCGACCGGGGTGCGGTCCTCGGGGATCCGGTCTTCGGGAATCCGGTCGGCGGGGGTGCGGTCCGCCGCGGTGCGGTCCGCGGGGCCGGGGTCCGCCGGGACGCTGCCCCAGGACACCTTGCGATCGCGATCTCCGCCGAAGCCGGACTGCTGCGAGGCGTCGGCCAGCCAGGCGGCTGCCGCGGCCTCCTTCCTCTCCTCTTCCGGGGCCGCGTCCTCCTGCGGGAGCTCGTCGAAGAAGACGGGTCCGGTCTCGTCGGCGACGGCCACGGGGGCCGGGGCGGGAGCCGGAACCGGAACCGGAGCGGGGGCCGGGGCCGGGGGCTGGCTCCGGTACCCCTCGGGCGCCGGGCGGCTCGTACCGGGAACCCAGGCCGCGCCGTTCCAGTACCGGACGAAGCCGGGGATGGAGGGGTCGGGGTAGTACCCCTCCCGGGCCGCGTGCTCGCCGTCACCTGGAGAGGCAGTCAATGTCCCAACTCCGATCGTCCGCTCGTGCCCGTTTGTGCAAGGAGGACCATAGCCAAGAACCCGGGTCCGGCAGGACCGGGAACGGCAGAAAGACCGCCTTCGAGCGAAGCGGGAACGGTACCGCGCTGACCGTCGGGTTCCGGTCATCCGAACGGTTTTGCGCCAACCCTGGATTTTCTTCCGGAACCCGCGTCACAGTCGGCGGGGGCCGCGCTCTCTCCGGGTACGAGCGCATCCGCACCCCGCGGTGCACCGAGGAGAGGAACCCCCATGGCCCACACGGTCGTCGAACGCGAGCTGGAGCTGAAGCTGGTGCTTTCGCCCGAGCGCAGCATCCCCGTACCCGCCCGGCTGGTCTACCGGGTGGACGACCCGTACGCCGTCCACGTGGTCTTCCACGTGGGCTCGAACATGCCGGTCAACTGGACGTTCGCGCGGGAACTGCTGGTCGAGGGGGTGTTCCGGCCGAGCGGGCACGGGGACGTGCGGATCTGGCCCACGAAGGTGGACGGGCGCAGCGTCATCTGCATGGCGCTGAGCTCACCCGACGGGGACGCGCTGCTGGAGGCGCCGTCCGCGTCCGTGTCGGCCTGGCTGGAACGCACGCTGCGCGTGGTCCCGCCGGGCACGGAGACGGAGCGCCTCGGCCTGGACGCGGCCCTCGCCGCCCTCCTGACCCCCACCCCGGCCGACGACCTCTGGCTCCGCGACCCCTGGCCCTCCGACGAGTCCCCGGAATCCGACCTGTGACCGCCCCCGGCCCCGCGGTACGGCCCTCAGCTACACACCTTGCGGTACTCGATGCCGCGCGGGACGTACTGCTTCCACTCGTCCTCGGTCAGGTCCCGCCCGCCGACCCGCCTGCAGATCTTCTCGATGAGGGTGGCGGGGTCCGTTTCGATCGAGCGGAGGGGGCGCTCCAGATCGAGGACCCGCAGGACCTTCTCGTCGAAGGCGACACCGCGTGCCGTGCCCCCGCTCAAGGCGATCGGTTCGCCGAGGGCCAACCGGGCCTTCAGGTCCCAGAACTGGACGGCCTCCCCCTCGATCAAACCCGCCAGGAGGCGGCCGTCCGGCGAGAAGGACAGGTCCACCACGGACTGGCCGTACCGGCTGCCGCCCTTGCTGAGGGCCGTGCTCGGAAGCGCCCCGAGCTGGTGGGCACCCGCGCCGTCCCAGAGCTCCGTCAAGCCGTTGTCCTTGGAGATGGCGAGCATGCTGCCGTCAGGGGAGAAGGCGAGGGTCTCGGTGGCGACCGTCCCGAAGGCGTTGCGGCGCACCTTGCCGGTGGTCAGATCGACGGCCTCTCCGGCCGAGGTGGCGAGCAGTCGGTTGTCCGGGCTGATGGCGAAGCCACCGCGCACGGTTTCGACACTGTGCAGCCGCTTGCCCGAAGCGACGTCCCACACCTGCAGGGTGCCGGGGTGCGCGATGAAGGTCCCGTTGCCCTCGGACTGCTCGCTGCTGACGAAGGCCGCCACGAGCCTGCCGTCGGGCGACAGGGACACGGGGGCGATCCAGTACCCTCCCGGCTGCTGCCGGAAGAGCTCCTTGCGCGTGGCCGTGTCCCAGACCACGAGGGCGGAGCCGTCAACGAAAGCCAGCCGACTGCCGTCCCGCGAGAGGGCGGACCGTCCGGGCCCGTCCCCTGGTTCGCCGTCCCTCTGCGGGACCCCGTCCCCGAGCAGCCTGCCCGTGCGCAGATCGAACAGCTGCTGCCGCGTGGCCAGTTGCTGGACCATCCCCACCCGGCCGTCAGACGAAAGGGTCCCGTAGCGGGCGTCCCCGCTCAGCGCCGCCGGTAGACGGTCCGCGCGCGCGGGCAGGTCCACCGATTCCACCGTGGTCGTCTCGGTGCGATGGAAGACCAGCCGGTGCGCGTTCTCGTCGACGGCGGCGACCACACGGTCCTCCACGAGCTTGTTGCGCACCTGGCGCGCATGGTAGGTGAAGAGGGCCTGGGCTCCGTCGGTGGCCGGATACACCTCGATGGCACCCGTGTCGGAGTCGAAGCCGTACAGGTAGCGGCCCTCGCTGCTGAACGCGAGGTCGTCCGTGGTCGCCGTGAGGCTTCCCTGGTACGAGCCGTCCGCAACGGTCCAGAAGAAGTAGCGCTGGGACTCCCCCGTGGCCGCCAGGCGCTTGCCGTCCGGGCTGAACACGAGGCCGTCGCCTCCGTGGCCGCACTTGGGCTGGTCCACGCCCGTCGGGGTTGCCAGTGGTGTGCTGACGCGCCCCTGCTCGCTGAAGCGCCACACCCGGACCGGGCCGCCCGCCTGGCAGGTGGCCGCCATGCGCCCGTCCGGGGAGACGGCCACGGACTCGTTCAGGGGGCCTTGGACCACCAGCTTGCCGTCGGAGGCCCGGAGGATTCCGTACCGGTAGTCCTGGGCCAAGTCGCCGCTGCGGCGCTCGGTGATGACCAGCCCGTTGCCGGTCACCTGTACGGGTTCGTACCCCTCGGGCGCCTTCAGCGGCCCGCCCACCGGCTTCAGCGTCGCTGCCTCCAGGACCTGCATGCGGTCCCTGCTGACCCCCAGCAGCAGGCGTCCGTCCTGGCTTATGGCCCTGATGAAGAGGTCCGCCAGTCCGGTCTTGCCCTTGGAGGACACCAGCATCCGGCCGGCGCGGACGTCCCAGATCTGGGTCTCGCCCTCCTCACCGAGTACGAGGATGCGGCCGTCGCCGGACAGCCGCCGGTACGAGTTCTGCTTACCGCCCGTCCCTGCCGGGAGCTGGAGCATGTCCGCCTCCGGCTGGCTCACCGCGCCCAGCAGGGCCGCACGGGAGTCCTCCGTTTCCGCGATGCGCCAGGACGCGACGCCCAGGAGCATCGCGGCCTTCGGGTCGGCGGCGCGGAGGCTCGTGGCGGCCTGGGCCGTGGTGCGGGCGGCGGCGCGGGCCTGTTCGCGGGCTGCGGCCCGGGACTGCTGGTAGGCGAGGCCGCCGGCCAGGAGGGCGACGACCAGGAGGACGCCGAGGCCGCCGAGCAGCTGGCGGCGGCGGCGGGCGGTGCGGGTGGCGGAGACCTGGCCAGCCGCCAGGAAGGCGAGTTCCAGCGGGTTCGGCCGGATGTGCGGAGCGGCGGTCGCGGACCAGTCGAGCGCCGCACGCAGGGCGGTGCCCTGCTGGAGGTCCTCGGGGCGGCGCCCGTGCCGTTCCCATTCGCGGGCCGCGTGCCCGAGCCGGTGGCGCAGGGCGAGCGCGGCCCGGTCGGCCTCGGTCCAGGCGCGCAGCCGGGTCCAGGCCCGGATCAGGGCGGCGGAGACCGGGCGTATGGAGTGGTCCTCGGCGACGATGAGCGCCCCGGCCGCCGCGAGCGCGGTGATCGCGGCGTGGCCTTCGCGCCGCTCGGCGTCGGTGCGGCCGCCGTAGACCTCCTCGTACGCGGCGGTCCGTACGGTGTCCTGGCTGCCGTCGGGGTCCTCGCCGGGGACGACCAGGCGCAGGAGGAGTTCGTGGGCGGCCTGCTGGGCGGGCAGGGACAGCGCGGCGTAGGCGGATTCGGCGCGTTCGCCGAGGCCCGGGAGGGCGGCTTCGGGGCGGGGGTCGGCGGCCCGCCGGGCACCGGCTTCGAGGAGGGCGCGGCGCGGGTCGGCCGCGGCGGGGGTCTCGCCGACGAGGCCGAGGAGGAGTTCGGTCGCGCTGGGGCGGAGCTCCGGCTCCTTGGCGAGGGCGGCCGCGACCAGGGGCCGCAGCGGGGCGGGCAGGGCGGACAGGTCGGGGTCGATCGCGGCGGTGCGGTGGGCGACCTGCCCGATGTTGTCCCCGCGGAACGGCTCGTCGCCGGAGGCCGCGTACAGGACGAGGGCGCCCCAGGCGAAGATGTCGGAGGCGGCGGTGGCGCGCTGCCCGCCGAGGACTTCGGGGGCCATGTAGCCGAGGGTGCCCATGATGGCGCCGGTGTCGGTCAGGGACATGTCGGCGGCGCGGGCGATGCCGAAGTCGATGACGCGCGGGCCGTCGGGGCCGAGGAGGACGTTGCCGGGCTTGAGGTCGCGGTGGACGACCTTGGCCTGGTGGATCGCGGCGAGCGCGGTGGCGACTCCGGCCGCGAGCCGGGTGACGGCTTCGGCGGCGAAGGTGCCGTGTTCGCGGACGGCGGCGGCGAGGGTGGGGCCGGGGATGTACTCGCTGACGATGTACGGGGCGTCGGAGCCGAGGTCGGCGTCGAGGATGCGGGCGGTGCAGAAGGGGGCGACGGCGCGGGCGGCGTCCACCTCCTTGGCGAAGCGGGAGCGCACGAACTGCTCGGCGTCGCGGTGCAGGGCCTTGACGGCGACCCGGCCGCCGGTGGTGTCGTAGGCCTCGTAGACGACGCCCTGGCCGCCGGCGCCGAGCCGGGCCGCCAGCCAGTAGCCGCCGAGCCGCTCCGGATCGTCCGGATGCAGCATGCTGCCCATCGTGTGCTCCCCCGTGTGTGTCCGGTTCCGGGCGGCAGGCCGCCCGGAACGTGTCCATGCGGGAGCGTAGACGATCCGTCAGGAAGCGTGCCGGTGAAGCAGGTTCAGAGGACCTTGCCGGGGTTGAGGAGTCCGAGCGGGTCGAAGGCGTGCTTGACGGCCCGCTGCATCTCCACGCCGACGGGCCCGAGTTCGCGGGCGAGCCAGTCCTTCTTCAGGACTCCGACGCCGTGTTCGCCGGTGATGGTGCCGCCGAGCGCGAGCCCGAGGGACATGATCTCGTCGAACGAGGCGCGGGCGCGGGCGGTTTCGTCCTCGTCTGCGGGGTCGAAGCAGACGACGGGGTGGGTGTTGCCGTCGCCGGCGTGGGCGCAGACCCCGATGGTGAGCCGGTGGCGGCGGGCGATGTCGGTGGTGCCTTCGAGCATGTCGGCGAGCCGGGTGCGGGGCACGCACACGTCGTCGATCATCGTGGCGGGCCGGAGGGTCTCCAGGGCGGTGAGGGACATCCGGCGGGCCTGGAGGAGGAGTTCGGACTCGGCCTCGTCCTCGGCGGGGACGACCTGGGTGGCTCCGGCGGCGGTGCACAGCTTGCCGACGGCGGCGAGGTCGGCGGCGGCGTCGGGGGTGTCGAAGGCGGCGAGGAGCAGGGCCTCGGTGGTCTCGGGCAGGCCCATGCGGCCGAGCCGGTTGACGGCCCGGACGGTGGTGCGGTCCATGAGCTCCAGCAGGGAGGGGGTGTACCCGGCGGCCATGACGGCGCAGACCGCTTCGCAGGCGGCCGCGGCGGAGGGGAACTCGGCGGCGAGGGCGAGCTGCCGGGGCGGGGCGGGCCGCAGGGCGAGGACGGCGCGCACGACGATGCCGAGGCTGCCCTCGGAGCCGACGAAGAGGCGGGTGAGGTCGTATCCGGCGACCCCCTTGGCGGTGCGGCGGCCGGTGCGCAGCAGGCGGCCGTCGGCGAGGACCGCGTCGAGGCCGAGCACGTACTCGGCGGTGACCCCGTACTTGACGCAGCACAGGCCGCCGGAGGCGGTGCCGATGTTCCCGCCGATGGTGCACTGCTCCCAGCTGGAGGGGTCGGGCGGGTAGTACAGGCCGCGTTCGGCGACGGCGCGGGAGAGGACGGCGTTGACCACGCCGGGTTCGACGACGGCGATGCGGTCGACCTCGTCGATTTCGAGGATCTTGTCCATCTTGACGAGGGAGAGGACGATGCAGCCGTCGGTGGCGTTGGCCCCGCCGGACAGGCCGGTGCGGGCGCCCTGCGGGACCACGGGGACGCGCAGGGCGGTGGCGGTGCGCATGACGTGCTGCACCTGGGCGACGGTGCGGGGCAGGACCACGGCGGCGGGGCTGCCGGCGGCGCAGAAGCTCGCCATGTCGGTGCGGTAGGAGTCGGTGATCCGGGGGTCGGTGAGGACGGCGGCCGGGGGCAGTGCGTCGGGTCCTTCGAGGAGCCGGGCCCGGAGTTCCCCGTCCCGGAGGTGCTGCACCTGGGTTTCATCCTTGGGAGCCATGGGGTCAGCCTGGCACCCGGGGCCGTTGGTGTGAACCCGGCCGCGAACCCCTCCGGGCACCCGGGAAGACTCTTCATATTGACGCACAGTAAGCGCATGGACATGGAGTCGCAGCAGCCGCCCGTCACGTTCTCCGCGCGGCGTACGGCGGTGACCGCCGCCGTGGCCGTGGTCCTGATCGCGGGTGCGCTCGTCATCAGGCCCGCCCGGCCGCACGCGGACGATCCGCGGCCGCCGCAGCCGGAGCAGCGGGCGATGGTCTCGGTCGGGATGGGGGCCCCGGCCGCCGCGCCGGACGTGAACGCCCTGATCGCGGACCGTGCCGGGTGGGTGCGGAAGCATCCTGCGGACGACGGCGCCTGGGCGGTGCTGGGATCGGCGTACCTGGAGCAGGCGCGCCGGACCGCGGACGCGGGCCACTTCCCGAAGGCGGAGGCGGCGCTGAAGCGCTCGCTGGAGCTGCGGCCTGCGGAGAAGGGCAACTTCGACGCGATGGTGGGGATGGGCGCGCTGGCCAATGCCCGCCGGGACTTCGCGACCGGCCGCCGGTGGGGGGAGCTGGTGCGGGCGCAGTCGCCGCGCTCGTGGACGGCGTACCCGGTGCTGGTCGACGCGTATGCGGGGCTGGGCGCGTACAAGCCGGCGGAGGCGGCGATGGAGCGGCTGATGGCGCTGCGCGGCGGGCTGCCGGGGTACCTGCGCGCCTCGCAGGTGTACCGGGACCGGGGCTGGCGGGAGGACGCGGCGGCCGCGATGGAGCATGCCCGGGCGGCGGCGCGGACTCCGGCGGAGAAGGCGTACTGCATGTACCGGCTGGCGGAGCTGTCGTGGGAGCGGGGGGAGACCCAGGAGGCGCTGAAGTCGTACGAGGCGGCGCTCGCGACCGATCCCTCGCAGGGGCTGGCGCTGGCCGGGCGGGCCCGGGTGCTGGCGGCGCTGGACCGGACGGGCGAGTCGGTGCGGGACTACCGGGCGGCCCTGGAGGAACTGCCGTCCCCGCAGCTGGCGCTGGAGCTGGGCGAGCTGCTGGAGTCGCAGGGCCGCGGCGAGGAGGCGCAGCGGGCGTACGGGCTGCTGCGGGCGCAGCTGACGCGGCAGGGCTCGTTCGGGGTGCGCGACGAGGTGGTGGCGGGGCTGTACGAGGCGGACCACGGGGATCCGCTGGTGGCGGTGCAGCGGCTGCGGGCGGAGTGGACGCGGAGCAAGAGCATGCAGGTGGCGGATGCGCTGGGGTGGGCGCTGTTCCGGTCCGGGGAGCCGGTCGAGGCGCTCTGGTACGCGAAGAAGGCGACGGATCCGGGGGTGCGGAGTGCGGAGTTCGCGTACCACCGGGCGGTGATCGAACGGGACCTGGGCGATACTGCGGCGGCGCGGCGGCACCTCCAGGAGGCGCTGCGGACGAACCCCCGGTTCTCGCCGCTGCGGGCGCCGCGGGCGAAGGAGGCGTTGCAGGCGCTCGCGGAGCTGCCTGCGGGCGGGCCGGAGAACATGCAGCCGGCCGAGCCGTGGACCCCGCCGGTGCTGCCGAAGCCGGTGGTCCGGTCCGAGGACCGGAAGCCGAAGGCCCCGTCGGGGCGGGGGGCGTCCGGGTCGGGGTCCGGGTCCGGGTCGGGAGCGCGGTCGGGGCCGGTCGTCGGAGCGGGCCGGGCGGGGCAGGCGGCCGGGGAGCGGTCGGGCGCCGCGGGTTCCGGCGGGCGGCGCTCCGGGGCGGCCGGGCCGGGGGCGGGCGGGACTGCGCGCACGGACGCGGCTGCGGGTACGGACGCGGCTGCCGGTACGGGATCGGGCTCGGGCAGGGGTGCGCGGGCCGGGCAGGCGGGTCCGCGGGCGGCTGAGCCGGCACCCAAGCCGGAGCGGGCTCCGGCCACCCCCCTCAAGCGGCCGGAACGCGCTCCGGAACCCAACGGAACCCGCTGAGAAGGTCCCGGCCCAGCCGGAGCGGGCTGGGCCGGGAGGCCCCGTGGCGGCGGGGCGGCCCGGAGCGGGGCCGCGGCCGCACCGCTGCGGGGCGAGGCCCCCGTCCGGCCGGACGGCTCCGGAGGTCCGGCCGGGCGGGGGCGGTGCGTGGACGGCCCGGGGCCGGGCGCGACACGGGCCCCGCTCCGCGTTCCCGCGGGGCGGGGCCGGTCGTGCGTACCGACGGGGGCCGAGGAGGCCGGCCGAAGGGGGCCGGCGAAGCGGGTCAGAGGTTGCCGCGCTTCTCCTGCTCGCGCTCGATCGCCTCGAAGAGGGCCTTGAAGTTGCCCTTGCCGAAGCCCATCGAGCCGTGGCGCTCGATGATCTCGAAGAAGACGGTCGGGCGGTCCTGGACCGGCTTGGTGAAGATCTGGAGCAGGTAGCCGTCCTCGTCGCGGTCGGCCAGGATCTTCAGCTCGCGCAGGGTCTCGACCGGCACGCGGGTGTCGCCGACCCACTCGCCGAGGGTGTCGTAGTAGGAGTCCGGGGCGGTGAGGAACTCCACGCCCGCGGCGCGCATCGTGCGGACCGTGGAGACGATGTCGTTCGAGGCGAGCGCGATGTGCTGGACGCCGGCGCCGTTGTAGAACTCCAGGTACTCGTCGATCTGGGACTTCTTCTTGGCGATGGCCGGCTCGTTGATCGGGAACTTCACCTTGAGGGTGCCGTCCGCGACGACCTTCGACATCAGGGCCGAGTACTCGGTCGCGATGTCGTCGCCCACGAACTCCTTCATGTTCGTGAAGCCCATGACCTTGTTGTAGAAGCCGACCCACTCGTTCATGCGGCCGAGCTCGACGTTGCCGACGCAGTGGTCGATCGCCTGGAAGGTGCGCTTGGCCGGGGGCTCGACGATCGGGGCGGCGGGGACGTAGCCGGGCAGGTAGACGCCGGTGTAGCCCTTGCGCTCCACGAGGGTGTGGCGGGTCTGGCCGTAGGTGGCGATGGTGGCGAGGACGACGGTGCCGTGCTCGTCGGAGACCTCGTGCGGCTCCTCCAGGCCGCGCGCGCCCTGCTCGACGGCGTACGCGTAGGCGGCGCGGGCGTCCGGCACCTCGATGGCGAGGTCGTAGACGCCGTCGCCGTGCTCGGCGACGTGCTCGGCGAGGAAGCGGCCGTGGTCGGTCGTCGCCTTGATGACCGAGGTCAGGACGAAGCGCGCCGAGCCGTTGGTCAGGACGTAGCTGGCGGTCTCGCGGTTGCCGTGCTCGGGACCGGAGTAGGCGACCAGCTTCATGCCGAACGCGGTGGAGTAGTAGTGCGCGGCCTGCTTCGCATTGCCGACCGCGAAGACCACCGCGTCCATGCCCTTCACCGGGAACGGGTCCGCCTCGCGCGCGGTGGTCGGGGTGGTGTGATCCAGCGTCTCAGTCATGGACGCAGATTCGCTCCGATCCACAAGGTGCGCAATAGTTTCCTCATTCGCTGGTCAACCTGTACAGCACAATGCGAGGATCAAGGGAAGTTCTGTACAGGATGACCACCCCTGGAGGCCTGATGGGCATCGACCCGCTGGACGGCAGGCTCATCGTGCTGCTCGCCCGCGAGCCGCGCATAGGCGTACTGGAGGCCTCGCGCCGCCTGGGGGTGGCCCGGGGCACGGTGCAGGCCCGCCTGGACCGGCTCCAGTCCAACGGGGTGATCCGCGGTTTCGGGCCGCAGGTGGACCCGGCGGCCCTGGGTTATCCGGTCACCGCCTTCGCCACCCTGGAGATCAAGCAGGGGCAGGGCTCGGACGTACGGGCCCACCTGGCCACGGTCCCCGAGGTACTGGAGCTGCACACCACCACCGGGCACGGGGACATGCTGTGCCGCCTGGTGGCGCGCTCCAACGCCGACCTCCAGCGGGTGATCGACCGGGTCGTCGGCTTCGAGGGCATCGTGCGCGCCTCGACCGCGATCGTGATGGAGAACCCGGTGCCGCTGCGGATCATCCCGCTGGTGGAGCAGGCCGCGGCGGACCACGAGGACTGACCCCGCGGCGCGCGCCGCCGCCGGGAACCGGCCACGTACGGGCCGCGTAGGGGCCACGTACGGGCCGCGTACGGGCCGCGTACGGGCCGCGCGCAAAGGAATCCTTGCAAAAACCCCGTTGCAAAGGCTCCTTTGCATGCCTACGGTCGCCCCATGGCCGAATCCCCGGACACACCCGCCGTCCGCACCCTCGACGCCCGCACCCTGCGCGGGCTCGCGCACCCGCTGCGGATCCGCCTGCTCGGCGCCCTGCGCCACGACGGCCCCGCCACCGCCTCCCAACTGGCCGCCCGCCTGGGCGAGTCGAGCGGGGCCACCAGCTACCACCTGCGCCAACTCGCCGCGCACGGGTTCGTCGAGGACGCCCCGGAGCGCGGCAAGGGCCGGGAGCGCTGGTGGCGGGCGGCCCACGAGGGCACCCGCTTCGACCCGCGGCTCCACGAGGACCCGGACCCGGAGGTGCGCGGCGCCGCGGACCTCTTCTTCCACGAGATCGCCACGGTGCACACCCAGGAGCTGGCGACCTGGCTCGGCAACGCGCACTCCTGGCCGCCGGAGTGGCGGCGGGCCTCGGACATGAGCGACTTCACCCTCCGCCTCACCCCCGAGCGCAGCCACGAGCTGATCCTGAAGATGCACGAGTTGATCAGCAGCTACAAGGACGAGGAGCCCGCGGACCGGGCCGGCGAACCCGAGGGCACCGCCGCGGTCCGCTTCCACCTGCACGCCTTCCCGCGTCCGACCGCCTGAGGGGACCAGCCACCGTGATCCGCCAGGGGGGAACCGCGGCCGCCGAGGCTGCCGCACGAGGGCCGTTCGCGGCCATCCTGACCGCCAACACCATTTCCATAGCGGGCAGTTCGCTCACGCTCATCGGGGTTCCGTGGTTCGTGCTCCAGACCACGGGCAGTGCGGCCCGGGCCGGGGTCGTCGCCTTCTGCGCGACCCTGCCGGTGGTGGTGTCCGCACTGGCCGGCGGACCCGTCATCGACCGGCTCGGGCGGCGGCGGGTCTCCGTCGCCTCCGACCTGGTCTGCGGCCTGTCGGTCGGTGCGATCCCGCTGCTGCACTACGCCGGGCTGCTGGAGTTCTGGATGCTGTGCGCGCTGATGGCGGTCGGCGGGCTCGTCCACACCCCGGGACTGACTGCGCGCAACGTGATGCTCCCGGACCTCGCGGAGCACGCCGGGACCTCGCTCGCCCGGGCGTCCAGCCTGTACGACGCTGTGTCGCGCGGGGCACGGATGATCGGGGCCGCGGTGGCCGGCGTACTGATCGGGGTGCTCGGGGCCGAGGCCGTGCTGCTGGTGGACGCGGCCACCTTCGCGGTGTCCGCGGCGCTGGTCGCGGGCGGGGTGCGCGGGATCGCCGCGGCCGAGCCCCGGCCGGGTGCGGCCGCCGCCTCCCCGGCCGCGTACCGGGCCGAGCTGCGCGAGGGGTACGCCTTCCTGCTGCGCACCCGGCTGCTGCTGGGCGTCACGGTGATGGTGATGCTGACCAACGGCATGGACCAGGCCTGGAACTCGGTCCTGCTCCCGGTGCACGCCGGGGAGGAACTCGGCGGCTCCGCCGAACTCGGCCTGCTCGTGGCCCTGTTCGGCGGCTGCGCACTGCTGGGGGCGCTGCTCTACGGGGCCGTCGGGGAGCGGTTCCCGCGCCGGGCGCTGTTCGCGGCGGCCTTCCTGGTGTGCGGGCCCGCCCGCTGGGTGGTGGCGGCCTGCACCGACACCACCCTGCCGCTGGCGGTGACCATGGCGCTGTCCGGGCTCGGCGCCGGGATGCTCAACCCGATCCTGTCGGTGACCTTCTACGAGCTGGTGCCCGAGGCCCTGCGCAGCCGGGTGGCCGGGGTGTCCACGGCGGGCTGCGAGCTGACCATGCCGCTGGGCGGGCTCGCGGCGGGCCTGCTGGTCGAGGGGGTCGGCCTGACCGCGGCCCTGCTGGTCTTCGGCGCCGGCTACCTGCTCACCACCCTGGCGCCGCTGGTGTTCCCGGCCTGGCGCACGATGGACACCCTCGCCGCGGCGAAGCGGGCGCCGGTCGCGGGGGCCGGGGCGCGGGCCGGTACCGCGGCGGCCGACTCCTCCGCGGGCTAGGCGGCGCCGGGGCTCTCAGCAGCTGGGGACCTTGCCGCCCTTGTTCAGGGCGCGCAGTGCGGAGACGGCGCCGTCCAGGGTCGTGACGGGGATCAGCCGCAGCCCGGCCGGCAGGTCGGACTCGGCGTCGGTGCACTCCGCCTTCGGTACGAGGAAGACGGTGGCCCCGTCCCGGCGGGCGGCCTGGGTCTTCAGGGCCACTCCCCCGACCGCGCCGACCTCCCCGTCCGGGGTGATCGTGCCGGTGCCGGCGATCGTACGGCCGCCGGTGAGGTCGCCGCCGCTGCCGTCGCCGTCGAGCTTGTCCACGACGCCCAGGGAGAAGAGGAGTCCGGCGCTCGGCCCGCCGACGTCGGCGAGCTCCAGGTCCACCTTCACCTTCGCCGGGTCCTTGTGCAGGAACGCGAGGGCGGCCTCGGCGGCGGAGGACTGGGACTTGGCCATTTCCGCCAGATTGTGCTTCTCGATCTCCTTGTCGGTTTCACCCGAGGGGTAGACCGACTCCTTCGGCAGCACGGCCCGGTCGGTGCGGAACCAGCTGTCGACCAGCTCGCCCAGCCGCACGTCGGTGGACGGGCCGGTGGCGAGGATCGTGGTCATGCGCAGCTGGCCGCTCGTCTTGCGGACGGGGGCGCCGGTGACGGTGATGACGGGCTTGCCCTGCCGCTCGCCGAGCACGTCCGCCGTCAGACCGGGCCGGGCCAGCGCGAACGGCAGCGGGGCGAGGGCCGCGGCGGCGAACAGCGCGAGCACGGGCGCGGCGCAGAGCGCGAGGGCCGCGGGACGGGGCAGACGTGTGAGGCGTGAGAGCACCCGGCCAATCTAGCTGGCCGGGTGCCGCCCACGAGTCCGGCACCGGGCCGCGCGGGTCCGGCGCCGGGGCAGCACGGAGTCCCGCACCGGCACGGCCGAGAGTCCGACACGGGCGCGGTGCGGGTCCGGCACCGGTCCGGGTCCGCGTCCGGCACCGGTGCGGCGCCGGTCCGGCGCCGGGTGCGCGGTCGCTCAGCGCAGGGCGTCGGCGACCTCGCGGGCGGCGTCGACCACGCGCGGCCCGACCCGCTCCGGCACGGCGTCCGCGAGCATGACCACGCCCACGCTGCCCTCCAGGCCCGAGATCCCGACGAGGGGGGCGGCGGCTCCGCTGGCGCCCGCCTCCAGTTCGCCGTGGGTGAGCGTGTAGCCCGGCTCCGTCAGGGAGCCCTGGCGGGCGGCCAGGATGGCCCGCCCGGCCGCCCCGCGGTCCAGCGCGTGCCGGAAGCCGGCCCGGTAGGCCACGTGGTAGTCGGTCCAGGTCGGCTCGACGACGGCGACCGCGAGGGCCTCCGTGCCGTCCACGAGGGTCAGGTGGGCGGTCGCACCTATGTCCTCGGCGAGCGAGCGCAGGGCCGGCAGCGCGGCCTCGCGTACGAGCGGGTGGACCTGCCGGCCCAGCCGCAGCACGCCGAGGCCCACGCGGGCCCGGCCGCCGAGGTCCCGGCGGACGAGTGCGTGCTGCTCCAGCGTGGCCAGCAGGCGGTAGACCACGGTCCGGTTGACGCCGAGCCGGTTCGAGAGCTCGGTGACGGTCAGGCCGTGGTCGGTGTCGGCAAGCAGTTTGAGGACGCGCAGTCCCCGGTCGAGCGTCTGGGAGGTTTCCGCGGTCACGACGCCTCTCCCTCTTTCGGTGAGCGGCGGGGGGCTCTCACGGGGGAAGCGCTGCCGGTCCCATCGGCGACGCACGGAGAGGCCGCCGGTAAGGCCAAATGCCCGGCTGCGCTCCGCGGCGGCGCTGCCACGGGGCGTTTCGTTGCGGGGAATGTAGCGACCGGGTCCCGCTGAGCGGAAGCCCTCGTCCAGAATCCGGGCGCCAGCGAGCAATTTGCGCCGCTTCGGGACCAAGGTCTGTAGCTCTCGGGTCCTTTCCCGCCCACGAGTCCTTTACCGGTTCATTACTGTGTAGGTGTTCGAAAGCGGCACCGGTCAACGGTGTTCGGAAAGGGAGCGAATCCCTTTCGGCGGTTTCGGAGGAGGCTCCAGCCGCGGCGGCACCCGGTCCCCGGACGAACCTCCCGCCGCAGCCGGCCCCGGCCCCCGGTCCCGGCCCCCGGTCCCGGCCCGCCGCCCCCGTACTCCCGTCCCCGCGGGAAACGAGCGGGGCCCGTGCGTTCCTCCGCACGGGCCCCGCTTCCCCACCGGGGACGGTCTCACCGGGTCACCGCATCCGGGTGGCCCACTCCTGCACCTTCTTGATGCGCTCGCGCAGCTGCCCCGCCGTGGCCTCGGCGCTCGGCGGCCCGCCGCACACCCGGCGCAGCTCGGTGTGGATCACCCCGTGCGGCTTGCCGCTCTGGTGGACGTACGCGCCGACCATCGTGTTCAGCGACTTGCGCAGCTCCAGCAGCTCCTTGTGGGACACCACCGGCCGCCGCTCGGCGGGCAGCTCCAGCAGGTCGGCCTCGGCGTCGGGCTTGCGCCGGCTGTGCGCGATCTGCCGGGACTGGCGCTTCTGCAGGAGCAGCTGCACCTGGTCGGGCTCCAGCAGGCCCGGGATGCCCAGGTAGTCCTGCTCCTCCTCGCTCCCCGGGTGCGCCTGCATGCCGAACTCGGCGCCGTCGTAGAGGACCCGGTCGAAGACGGCGTCGGACTCCAGGGCCTCGAAGGACATCTGCTCGTCCTCGCCGGTGTCCTCGTCCTCCTGCCGGTTCGCCTCCTCCATCTCCTTCTCGGATTCGGCGTACGGGTCCTCCTCGCCCTGCTTCTTCGGCTTGTCGAGGACGTGGTCGCGCTCGACCTCCATCTCGTTCGCGAAGCCGAGGAGGTACGGGATCGTGGGCAGGAAGACCGAGGCCGTCTCGCCGCGCCGGCGGGAACGCACGAAGCGCCCGACGGCCTGCGCGAAGAAGAGCGGGGTGGAGATCGTGGTGGCGTAGACGCCGACCGCGAGCCGGGGCACGTCGACGCCCTCGGACACCATGCGCACGGCGACCATCCAGCGGTCCTGGTTCCCGCTGAAGGTGTCGATGTGCTTGGAGGCGCCGGCGTCGTCGGAGAGCACCAGCGTGGCCTTGGTGCCGGTGATCTCCCGGATCAGCTTCGCGTAGGCGCGCGCCGAGTCCTGGTCGGAGGCGATGACCAGGCCGCCCGCGTCGGGAATGCCCTTGCGGACCTCGGTCAGCCGCTGGTCGGCGGCGCGCAGCACGTTCGGCATCCAGTCGCCGCGCGGGTCGAGGGCGGTCCGCCAGGCCTGGGAGATGGCGTCCTTCGTCATGGGTTCGCCGAGCCGGGCGGCGATTTCGTCGCCCGCTTTGGTCCGCCAGCGCATATTGCCGCTGTAGGACAGAAAAATAACCGGACGAACCACCCCATCGCCGAGAGCATTCCCATAGCCGTAGGTGTAATCGGCGGAGGATCTCCGGATTCCGTCATTCCCTTCCTCGTACGTGACGAAAGGGATGGGATTCGTGTCGGAGCGGAAAGGGGTGCCGGTGAGGGCGAGCCGGCGGGTGGCCGGATCGAAGGCCTCCAGACAGGCCTCGCCCCAGGACTTGGAGTCGCCGGCGTGGTGGATCTCGTCGAGGATCACGAGGGTCTTGCGCTGCTCGCAGCGGTTGCGGTGCAGCATCGGGCGCACGCCGACACCGGCGTACGTGACGGCCACCCCGTGGTACTCCCGGCTCAGCGGCCCGGCCGAGTACTCCGGGTCCAGCCGGATGCCTATCCGGGCGGCGGCCTCGGCCCACTGCTTCTTCAGGTGCTCGGTGGGCGCGACGACGGTCACCTGCTGCACGACGTGGTGGTGCAGCAGCCAGGAGGCGAGGGTCAGCGCGAAGGTGGTCTTGCCGGCGCCGGGGGTGGCGACGGCGAGGAAGTCCCGGGGCTGGGTCTGGATGTACTTGTCCAGGGCCCCCTGCTGCCAGGCTCGCAGCTTGCTGGCGGTACCCCACGGCGCACGGCCGGGGAAGGCGGGTGAGAGGTGGTGGGAGGCAGTAGTGGTCACGGTCTCCGGCTCGGGTCTCTCGGCGCACAGGGCCGACCGGTACGGGCAGCACGGACCGGCCCGGGCGACACGGGCAGTCGTACGTAGGACAACCGGGCCACCTTACCGGGGTCCGCCCGCCCACTCCGGCCGGACGGGGCCGTGACCTCGGGGGGTGCGGCGAGGGTCACATCGACTTCGCCGCACTCCGGCGGAAACGTCGGCGGGCGCCCGCCCTCAGCCCGCGAAGAGCGGGAGCCGCGTCGCGATCTTCGGCGCGTCGAGCGCGCCCTGGCACACGTCGAGCACGAATTGCTCGGCCTCGTCCACGTCGAAATCGACTGCCAGCGGGTGGCCGTTCATATGCAGAAAGACCCAGGTTGCGTACCAGGCGATGCGCTTGTTCCCGTCGACGAGACCGTGGTTGCGAGCGAGCGACTCCATGAGGGCGGCCGCCTTGTGCCACACGTCCGGGTAGGCGTCCTGCCCGAAAACACTGCTCTGCGGGCGCAGCAGGGCCGATTCGAGCAGGCCGTAGTCGCGCACATCCTCGGTCCCGAGCCGCTTGGCCAGGTTCAGCAGCTCGGGAAGCGTGAGGTAATGCATCAGGCGAGCCTCCGGTTCAGCTCCTCACTGACCTTCAGCACATGCTCTGCTGCCTCGTTGAAGAGACGGGCGTGCTCGTTTACCGCCCGGATGACGGCGTCGTGAGCGAAGGACTGCATGCTCCGCCCCTCTGCCTCCGCGCGCTGCCGCAAGGCGTCCAGTTCTTCGTCGGTGAATCGCACGTTGAGTCCTGCCATGACTCGACGGTACCGCGTGGTACCACGTGGTGTCACGCGGCTTTGGGCAGGACGCGGGTCGACACCCAGGCCCCGGCCAGCGCCACCGCGGCCATCGGGACGAAGACCGCGACGAAGGCCCCCGGGTGGGAGGCACCGGCCGCGGCGACCGCGTGCCCGTCCCCCACCGCCCCGCCCCCCAGCGCGGCGAAGGCCGCGCCGCCGCCGGCCAGCAGGACCACGTTCGCGAGGGCGTCGGAGATCTGGAGGGCGGCCGAGTTCGCGCCCGCCTCCTCCGGCGGGGACAGCTTGAGCAGCAGCACGCTCGTGGAGGTCACCGCCAGGCCCATGCCGAAGCAGCCCAGCGCCCAGGCCACCGCGACCACCCACACCGGCACGGCCTCGACCAGCACGGTCGGCACGACCGCGATGGAGGCCGCCACCAGCACCATCCCGCCCGCCATCATCCGCTCCCGGTACGGGTCCAGCCGCGGCCGGGCCTGCACCCAGGAGCCGAAGGCCCAGGTGGCGCCGGCCCCCGCCAGGCTGAGCCCGGCGAAGGTCGGGCTCAGCCCGCGCTGGGTGACCAGCATCAGCGGGATGAAGCTCTCGGCGGCGATGAACGCACCCCCCGCGAGCCCGCGCAGCAGCACCACGGACGGCAGCCCGCGGGCGGCCCGGTAGGTGCCGCGCGGCATCAGGCCGCGGCCGCCGGTCACGGCGGGCACCAGCAGCACGAACCCGGCGAGGATCGGCACGAGCGAGAGCCAGCGCAGGTCCTGGGCTCCGTACTGGATCAGCGCGGCCCCCAGCGCGATGCCGAGCGCGAGCCGGATCCGGCGGCGGTCGAACGGCACCGGCGGGGCCTCCGGGTCGGCGGGGCCGGAAGCGGTACGGCGGATCGCGGGCAGGGCGATGGCCAGCGGGGGCACGACGAGCACGGGGATGCCGACGAACACCCAGCGCCAGCCGATGTGCTCGGTGACCGAGCCCGCCACGAGCGGGCCCACGACGGAGGGGACGACCCAGCTGGCGGCGAAGGCGGCCATGATCGCGGGGCGCAGGCGTTCGTCGTAGGCCCGGCTGACGACCACGTACAGGGCGACGATCACGAGCCCGCCCCCGAAGCCCTGGACCGCGCGGCCGAGCACGAACAGCCACATCGTAACGGCCGTCCCGGAGAGCAGCAGCCCGGCCCCGAAGCAGGCTATGCCGACGGCGAGCGGCCGCAGCGGGCCCTGCCGGTCGGACCACTGCCCGGCGAGCACCATGCCGAAGAGGCTGGTGGTGAAGTACGCGGAGAAGGCGAAGGCGTACAGCCCGACCCCGTCGAGCTCGCGGGCGGCGACGGGCATGGCGGTGCCGATGGCGGTGGCCTCGAAGGCGATGAGGAAGACCACGGTGATGATGCCGATGCTGAGCACGCGGTGCGCGGGCCCGAGGATGCCGCCCTGGGCGGGCCCGGCGGGGGCGGCCGCGAGAGCGGTGCTCTCCGCGGCCTCCGCGGTCTTCGAGGCCGTCGAGGTCTTCGCGGACCCTGCGGACTCGGCGGACTCGGCGTCGGGGGTGCGTTTGAGGGCGGTCATCGCCCCAGCGTAAGGGCCGTGCGGCGGCTGAGCCCCTGTCGTGCGGCGGATCTTCCCCGGCCGGTGGCCGTAGGGCGGAGGACGTAGGACCGGGCGGCTTTGTGAACGGGACATGGCGGTCCCATTGCAGCCGCCCCTTTCCCCTTCCGGCCCGGAAACCGCCCCCGTAACTTCATCCGTGTCGAAGCACACGGCCGTGCCCGAGTGGTTTAGGGACCAGCCTGCAAAGCTGGGGACACCGGTTCGAATCCGGTCACGGCCTCCAAGCACTTATCCCCTAGTGCCCGGAAACCCGCGGCCTGGGGCCCGAAACGAGACGCAGCACGGGCTTGTTCGGCAAGCCGGCGCCGTCTGCGCAACCGAGTTCGGCTGCAACAGCGACGGACGCCGCGTGGGCGAGGATCAGGTGGGCCTCGCGCAGGGCTTTGGCGTCGCCGGCGGGGGACGATGTGTTCTCCACTTGCGTCAGTAGCACCACGGGCTTCCCTGATTCAGATGGCAAGCGGCTGCTATTGCAATCAAAGAAGAGGAAGGCTCGCTTCGGGTTGGTCAGCGCATTGCGGCCCAAGGCGTACTGGAACGTCGAGGGCTCGTTGCTCGGACCATCGGGAGGTCCCCCTTCCACCGCCGAGACGGCGACATCGAGATCGCTGGTCGAACCACCGAGATAGACGCTGCACATCGGGTAGCTGTCCGGCCAGGTCGAACCTGTGAAATGTCCTTCGATCAGGTCGTGCACTGCCTGGGGAACGCTCTGCCTCTCGATGGAGTGCGTGGGGGGGCGGCCTCCGAGCGCAACATCCAGAGCCTTCCTGGTGTGACCGGCGAAAAGGCCATGACAGAGCTTGCCAGCTGCTGGCATCGAGGGAGGGCCGCCGGAGTTCTTCACATCCTGCGCGCATCCCAGGAGAAGAAGACCCGCAGCTACCGCACTGCACACCCATTGGCCCACTCGAGCACCCTGCACGACTAGCCTCTTACTCATCCGTCTCGGGGGAATGCCCCTGCTGTTGCTGCAGCAGGCTGCCCATGGCGTAGCCCGTGTTCCAGTCCGTCTTGAGATCCTGAGCAAGGTCGTCCACTACTTGGATCTGGTGAGTGTCACGAAACGCTACGAGGGGGCCTTTTGCTGTCTCCCTGCCCGCCCTGAAGATCTCCTCGCGCTGGGCATGAATCCGGTCTTCGACCTCTTCTTGATGCTCCTGCTGTTCCGCGTAAACCCAGTTCCCGACCACCTGGCTAGCCACCTGTTCCATGGCTCCACCACCCGTATCCACGGCGAGGGGAACGAGAATCGCGGCGGCTCCAGCGACTGGGGCCGTCACCGGAAGGAAGGCCATTCCGGCCCCCACCGCTGCCGTCGCCCCAAATTCAACCCAGGCCGCACGCTTCTCCATCTCCCGGTTGTACTCCTCGTCAGCCTTGATCGTTGTTTCGGTTAGCTGGTCGGCGCGCGCTTGGTCGAGCAGTCCATGCACCTGGGAACCGGTGCGCACCGCCTCCCGGACGGCGCCTTCCTTGATGTGCCCGTGGGAATCGACCTGCGCCTCCATGACGGACGCCGTGTAGACACGTTCCGCCACGGACACGGTGGCGTACGCGTCGGGATGTTGTCCCAGCGCGCTGAGGAACTTCCGGGCTCCGTCCTCGTCCAGCTTTGCGTGTCCCCGCTCGTCCGACGGCTCGAACGGACTGCCGGGCTCCCTGTCGTTCAGGGCCCAGTTGATGTCGTCGATATAGCCCGCGCCCATCCGGCCAAGGCTGTCTGCCAGGACCTCCTGGCGCTTGAGCAGCCCGGGGTCGCCCCCGTACTTCTCCACGACCTGCTCCATCACGGCCGCACCGGTGTCGGTGCGCAGCAACCGTGGGTGGGGGTCGTCCCACGCGTGGCCCAGTGTTGCCGCCTCCAGGGCGTGTCCCAGCGCGTCCGGCATGTGGTGCCGGGTCTCGGTCCAGTCCTCCGGGTTCGGGCTTTCCGTGTCCGGGAAGGACGCGTACTTCTCGTTCGTGAAGTAGTCCAGGTACGTCGCGATCGGCCGCCCCTGCGCGTCCTTGCCCAGGTCCGGTGCCGCGGAGCGGACCGTCCCGTCGGCGGCGTACGCGTGCAGCGGGCGTTCCGGGTCGAAGAACTCCGCGGCCGCCTCCGGGCTGTGCCCCAGCGCCTCCAGGAAGCTGTTCACCGGGTCGTACCCGGAGCCGTTCAGCCCGGACGGGTTCAGGAGGTTGCGGGCCCAGCCGTTGACCTGCCGGGACTGCGCGAAGAAGTCCGGCTGCTGCGCCTGCACCTGCACCGCGTGCTCCGCGATCGGCACCAGGAACCGCGCGTCGTACTCCCCGTACCGCATGACCCCGCCGAGCAGCTGGTACCCGAAGGGCGGGTTCGTGTCCCACCGCGCCAGCGGGATCCGCTCCGTGCCGAGCCGCCGCAGCTCCCGCGCGAAGGACTCCGGCAGGTGCGTCCGGTGGTCGGGGTCCGTCGCGGTGGCCAGGGTGAAGCCCAGGTTGCGCTGGAGTTCCCGTACGTCGGCCAGCCGTTGCGCATCCGGCTCCCCGTACCGGTCGTACGTGTCCGTCGCGAGCTGCCCGAAGAACTCCAGGGCCCCGCGGGCGCCGAGCGCCGTGTAGAAGGCGGTCGCGAAGACGGGCGCCGCGCGGTTGTCGTGCAGCAGCTCGTTGAGCTGCATCAGCTCCGCGTGCGTGAGCGCGCGCCCCTTCGCGGCGAGCGCAGCCGCCCGGTGGGCCTCCTCCGCGTCGAGGCTGTCGAACCTCGGCCGCGTGAACTGGCGTCCGTCCGCGCTCACATCGGCCCGCAGGGCCCGGGAGAGCGCCTGGTCGGCGTCGTCGCAGGTCTCGACGATCGCCTTGATGCGGCGCTCCAGTTCGGCGACCGCCGCGGCCTCCCGGCGGAGCAGCTCCGCGTAGCCGGGGTCGTGGCGCGCGTCGGTCCGTACGGCGGCCAGCGGGTTCCTGGCGCGGACCCGGCCGGTGCCGGTGTCCACGACCAGCCGGGCGGCGGGCGCGTCCGTCTCCACAATGCGCTTCAGCTGGTCCTGGGCGGTCTTGAAGGCCGCGTGGCCCTGTTCGAGGAGCCGGCGGATGCCGCGGGCGGCGGCGGCCGCATCGTCGAACTCCTTCGCCGCCTTCGCGATGAACGGCTTCGTGACGTCCGCGTTGACCCCGCGCCAGTCGGCCGCGTTCGCCTTGGCCAGCATGCCGTGCCGGCTGTCGGCGGCCAGCCGCTCCAGCCGGGACGCCATGCGGCCCCAGTCGGTGACGGCGTCGTGGAGGGCGGCGAGCTTGAGCTCGTAGACGTGCGCGAACCTCAGCATCGTCACCGTCACCGTCACCGTGGTCGTGGTCGTGGTCGTGGTCGTGGTCGTGGTCGTCAGGTCAGGTCAGGTCAGGTACGTGTCGATCTGCGCGGTGGAGAGGCGGGCGATGATGTCCGCCTCCTCGCGGGCGTGGGAGGCGGCCGTGTGGTCGAGGTGGTTGGAGATGTTCGCGCAGGCGTCGAGGAGGGTGCGCAGCTGGGTGTTCCACCGGTCGTGGACGGTGAGGAGGGCGGGACCGCTGCGGAAGTGGGTGTGGGAGAGGGCGATCGCCGCGTCGAAGGTGGCGGGGCGGGCGTGGTCGCCGTCGCGGGTGAGGCGCTGGTAGAGGGCGTGGGCGGCGCTGCCGACGGTGCCGAGGGCGTCGGAGTCGACGCTGAGGTCGGGGGCGCCGGGGGATGCGGCCCGGCCGCCTGCCGGGGCCGTGCCCCGGGCCGCGGCGGCGTTCCGTGCGCTGGACCACTCCTGCTCGAAGGACACGTGTCCCTCTCCCTCCCGCCGACACCGCCTCGCCCGGTGCGGGCACGCTACCGGGGGCGCCGACGCCCCCCTGCCCAACCGTCCCGCCCTGACCGGGCCCCACCCGCCGCACACACGGGTCCCGAGCCCCCGACCCTCTCCCCGACGGCACCCGCACGAGTGACCCCGCGGCCCGCCCCACGCCACCCTCCGCCCCCCGTTATGTTTTTGGCGGTCCTGCAATGGGGCCGCTGGCCTCCGGGCTCGGTATGACTGTGTCCCCTCTGTCGAAGGCATGACCTGGGGGGTGGTGTCGCCGGGTTCGT
>NZ_JBVIDV010000037.1:0-59586 GCF_055572195.1 Streptomyces sp. NPDC030809 | reverse complement strand
GGAGCGGGGAGGGCTGCTGCGCCTGGTGGGCGGCCGACCGCCGTCGTCTCGGGGCGCTGCCCCGAACCCCGCTCCTCAAGCGCCGGAGGGGCTGGGTGTTGCCCCGGCGCCTCGTACGTCCGCGGAGCGGGAAGGGGTGCCACGCCCGGTGGGCAGGCGACCGCCGTCGTCTCGGGGCGCTGCCCCGAACCCCGCTCCTCAAGCGCCGGAGGGGCTGGATGTCGCCCCCGCGCCTCGTACGCCCGCGGAGCGGGAAGGGCTGCCACGCCCGGTGGGCAGCCGGACGGCGGGGGTCGGCGTCGGCCCGCTCGGGCGGGCAGGCGGACGGCGGGGGTCGGCGTCGGCCCGCTCGGGCGGGCAGGCGGACGGCGGAGGTCGGGGTCGGCCCGCTCGGGGGCAGGCGGACGGCCGGGGCACGGAAAGGGGTGGTGGGGGTGGCGGGGGCGGAGCAGGATGGCGGGATGCGGACCCTCGTGCTTCTCGACGCCCCCTCCAACCTCGGCCTGCGCCCGCCCGCCCCGGGCACCGTGCCCGGCTGCCACAAGCTCCCCATGGCCCTGCGCGAGCAGAACCTGCTCGCCCGCCTCGGCGCCCGCGAGGCCGGCGCGGTCGTGCCGCCGCGTTACGACCGCGGGGACTGGCAGGAGGGCGACGGCGTGTTCCACGCCGCGCAGATCGCCGCGTACACGACCACCCTCGCCGACCGCATCGAAAAGCACCTGGAGGCCGGCGAGTTCCCCGTCGTGCTGGGCGGGGACTGCTCCATCCAGCTCGGCGCCAGCCTCGCCATGCGCCGCCTGGGCCGGTACGGCCTGGTCGCCCTCGACGGCTCGGCCGACTTCCGCCACCCCGGCAACACCGATCGCAACGGACCGGTCGGCGCCGCCGCCGGCGAGGAGATCGCCCTCGGCACCGGCCGGGGCCAGGACCTCCTCACCGACCTGGAAGGCCTGCGCCCCTACCTGCGCGAGGAGGACGTACACCTCTTCGGGGTGCGGGACGGGGACCCGGACCTCCCGGAGCTCGCCGCCGCCGGGATCACCGCCGTCCCCGTCGGGGAGATCCGCGCGCGCGGCGCCGCCGAGACCGCCCGGGCCGCCCTGATCGCGCTGCGCGCCTCCGGCACCCGCGGGTTCTGGGTGCACCTCGACGCCGACGTGCTCGACCCCTCCGTGATGCCGGCCGTGGACGCCCCCGACCCCGGGGGCCTGCTGCCCGATGAACTCGCCCCGATCCTGCGGACCTTGCTCGCCTCACCCCGCTGCGTGGGGCTCAACGTCACCATCTACGACCCGGACCTGGACCCGGACGGCACCGCCGGGGCGCTGCTCGCCGGACTCGTCGTCGAGGGCTTTGCGCAATCCTGACCCGGCGTCATCTGCAGACCCCCTGTTCCCCGGCCGCGGTGGCGTGTTCCATTCCCCTGGGGGCGCCAACCGCCCCGGCGAGAAGGGGAGGTCTCCTTGGCCATGACCGCCACGACCGTCCGTCGGACCGTACTCACGCTGCCCGCGGCCCCGCTGGGCCCCGAAAACCCGCTCCCCGCCCTGCGCGCCCCCGGCGGGGTGCACGTGCTCGACGAGCGGACCCGGGCCGGGCTGCCCCGGGACATGGCGCGCCAGATCGGCTACGAACCGCTGCGCAGCCTGCTGCCCGTACGGATCCGCGACGGGTACGGACGACGGCGCGCGGAACGGGAGTTCGACGCCGTCGTGATCGAGAACGCGCACCTGCGGGCCACCGTCCTGCCCGGGCTCGGCGGCCGGGTGGTGTCCCTGGTGCAGAAGGAGCCGGCGGCCGCCGCGGGGGAGCCGGATGCGGAACGCGAACTCCTCTACCGCAACCCGGTGTTCCAGCCGGCCGCCTTCGCCCTCAACGGCGCCTGGTTCTCCGGCGGCATCGAATGGAACATCGGCGCCACCGGCCACACCACCCTGTCCTGCGCACCGCTGCACGCCGCGCTGGTGCCCGCGCCCGACGGCGGGGCCATGGTCCGCCTGTGGGAATGGGAACGGCTGCGCGACCTGCCCTTCCAGGTGGACCTGTGGCTGCCCGCCGACTCCCGGTTCCTCCTCGTGGGGGTGCGGATCCGCAATCCGCACGAGCGGGCCGCCCCCGTGTACTGGTGGTCGAACACCGCGGTCCCCGAGACCCCCGGCACCCGGGTGCTGGCCCCGGCCGACGAGGCCTGGCACTTCGGCTACGAACGCACCCTGCGGCGGGTCCCGGTGCCCGAGTGGGAGGGCGTGGACCGCACCTACCCGCTGCGCGGCGAGTACCCGGCGGACTGGTTCTACGCGACGGACGAGGGCGCCCGGCCGTGGATCGCCGCGCTCGACGAGGGCGGGCGGGGGCTGGTGCAGACCTCCACCGCAGTGCTGCGCGGCCGGAAGCTGTTCGTCTGGGGCGCGGGCCCCGGCGGCCGGCGCTGGCAGGAGTGGCTGACCGAACCGGGCACCCCCGGCTACGCGGAGATCCAGGCGGGACTGGCCCGCACCCAGCTGGAGCACGTCCGGCTGGAGGCGGGGGCGGAGCTCAGCTGGCTGGAGGCGTACGGGCCGCTGGCCGCGGACCCGGCGGCCGTGCACGGCGCGGACTGGACGGTGGCCCGGGCGGAGGCGGCGGCCCGGCTGGAGGCGGAGCTGCCGCAGGAGGCGGTGGCAGCGGCGTACCGGGCCTGGCTGCCGTACGCGGACACCGAGCCGCGGGAGCGGCTGGCGGCGGGCTCCGGATGGGGCGCGCTGGAAGTGCTGCGGGCCGGTCACAAGCTGCCCGGCACCCCCTTCGAGGAGGCCTCGCTGGAGCCTCCGCAGCAGCCGTGGCTCACCCTCTTCCGCTCCGGGGCCTTCCCCGTGCCCCGGCGCGTGGCCCCGCCCGGACCGAGCCTGGTGGCCCCGCACTGGCGGGACATGCTGGAGACGGCGCCCGCCGACCCGCTGACCGAGTACCACCTCGGGATCGCGCAGTGGCACGCCGGGGACGTGGCCCAGGCGGTCCGCAGCTGGGAACGGGGCCTGGCGCTGGCGCCCTCCCGCTGGCCCCTGCTGCGCTGCCTGGCCGTGGCCGACGAACTGGCCGGGCTCACGGAGCGGGCGGCGGACCGGTTCGCGGAGGCCTTCGCGGACCTGTGCGAGGAGAGCCGGGGCGGGGAGGAGTGGACGGCGGCCGAGGCGGCCCTCGGCCGGGAGGCCCTGACCGCCCTCCTGGCGGCCCGGCGGCCGGCGGCGGCCCGCGCGGTGTGGGACCGGCTCCGGCCGGAGGTGCGCGAGCGGGGGCGCTTCCGGCTGCTGGCGGCGCGATTGCTGGTGGCGGAGGGGCATGTGGCGGCGGCGCGGCGGGTGTTCGAAGAGGGCTTCGAGGTGGCGGATCTGAGGGAGGGGGAGGAGGTGCTGGACGAGACCTGGGCGCTGCTCACGTCTGCTCCGCTCCCCACCCCGTACGACTTCCGCATGCGCCCTCCCCAGGACTGACCCCCACCCACCCACCCGGGGCGGAGCCCGGTGCCCGGCGCCGGCCGGGGTGCCTTGGGGCTCAGCCCCGGACCCTGCGCCTCAAGCGCCGGAGGGCCGGAATCGTCCGGCCCGGCGGGCGGACGGCCGTCGTGGGGATGGATCGGCCCGCCCCGGCAGGATTACGCGCGGCAGAGGACTTCGCCGTTCAGGACGGAGAACCAGGCCCCGGGAGCCGACCCCCACGCGTGCCAGGCGGCAGCGATCCGCTCCAGGTCCGCGGGGGCCGCGTGCCCGCCGGACACCGCAAGGCCGGCGTACGAGGAGCTCGTCGTACGGTCGGCCCACAGGCCGCTCCACCACGCGCGTTCCGCCTCGTCCGCGAAGCACCAGGACGTGGCCGAGGAGGTGACCGAGGTGAAGCCGGCCTCCAGGGCCCAGGCGCGCAGCCGGCGGCCCGCGTCCGGCTCGCCGCCGTTGGCCCGGGCCACCCGGTCGTACAGCCGCTGCCACTCGTCCAGCCCGGGGACGGCCGGGTACCAGGTCATGGCCGCGTAGTCCGCGTCGCGGGCCGCGACGATCCCGCCCGGCCGGCACACCCGGCGCATCTCGCGCAGGGCCTGCACCGGGTCGCCGACGTGCTGGAGCACCTGGTGGGCGTGGACCACGTCGAACGAGTCGTCCGGGAAGTCCAGTGCGTGGACGTCCGCCACGCCGAAGCCGACGTTGTCCAGCCCGCGCTCCGCGCAGTGGGCACGGGCCTGGCCGACCACGTCCGCCGCGTGGTCCACGGCGGTGACCCGACCGGGCGCGACCAGGGCCGCCAGGTCCGCGGTGATCGTGCCCGGGCCGCAGCCCACGTCCAGGACGGCCATGCCCGGGCGCAGCTCGGAGACCAGGTAGGCGGCCGAGTTCTCGGCGGTGCGCCAGCGGTGCGAACGGAGCACCGACTCGTGGTGTCCGTGCGTGTAGACGGCGGTCTCCCGGTGCGCGGCGGGGCTCATGGCGGCAACTCCCTTTTCGTCGTCACGTCGTCAGCGCGCCCCGCGGACTTCGTGCAGGGCGTCCGGGGCGTTGGGACCACGGTAGGGGATCGTGTCGGGATGTGAGACCTGCGTTTTGACATGTGGACACTGGCCTTGGGGGGCAAGGGGGTTGGGGTGCCGGGGGCCCGGGAGTGGCGGGGAGTGGCGGGGGCGGGGACAGTGGGACGCAGGGGTGTCCCGGTGTCGGCCCGGGGTTCCGCAGACGGGGGTGAGGACGGTGGGAACCGTGGCAGATGAACTGCTGACGCAGCACGGGCAGGCGCTCGCGCTCTTCGGGCGGCTGGTGCACGCCGTGGCCGAGGACCAGTGGGGCGGGCCCACGCCGTGCACCGAATGGACCGTGCGCGACCTGGTCAACCACGTCACAGGGGAGCAGCTGTGGGTGCCCCCGCTCGTCACCGAGGGGCGTACCGTCGCGGAGGTCGGCGAGAGCCTGTCCGGGGACCTGCTGGGCGAGGACCCGGCCGCCGCGTGGGACCGGGCCGCGGCCGCGGCCGCCGGATCCTTCGGGGCGCCGGGGGCGCTGGAGCGGACGGTGCAGCTGTCGTACGGGCCGGCGAAGGCTCGGGCGTACTGCTCGGAGTTGACGGCGGACGTGGTCGTGCACGCGTGGGATCTGGCGCGGGGGATCGGGGCCGATGACCGGCTGCCGCCGGATCTCGTCGAGTTCTCGATCAAAGAGGTCATGCCGTACGCGGATGGGCTGGCGGCGAGCGGGATGTATGCCGAGCCGCTGGATGTGCCTCCGGGCGCCGACGCCCAGACCCGGCTCCTGGCCCTCCTGGGCCGCAAGGGCTGACCCCGCCCGGGTCTCCGCCCCGGACCCTGCGGCCGCCCCGGCGGGCCGATCC
Source organism: Streptomyces sp. NPDC030809 (assembly GCF_055572195.1). Taxonomy (NCBI): domain Bacteria; kingdom Bacillati; phylum Actinomycetota; class Actinomycetes; order Kitasatosporales; family Streptomycetaceae; genus Streptomyces; species Streptomyces sp. NPDC030809. The sequence goes on along the minus strand of NZ_JBVIDV010000037.1, from coordinate 54,240 downwards.
CTCTCCCGCCGGTCACTCAGGTTTTTCGACCTGGCTCGGCCCATCTCAGCCCCTCCGGGGCAGAGCGGGTCCGCGGTTGGCGCGGCGAAATCCCGTGGCCCGGCGCATTCCAGCCCCTCCGGCGTTTGAGGAGCGGGTCCGGGCGGAGCCCGGTGCCCGGCGGAGCCGGGTTGACTCGGGCCCTGCCCCAGACCCCGCTCCTCAAGCGCCGGAGGGGCTGGGTGTTGCCCCGTCCCGGGTGCCCGGGTGGGAGGGGTTGCCTGGACCGGTGGGCAGGCGCGGGCGGTCGTGTCGGGGCTCTGCCCCGAGCCCCGCGCCTCAAGCGCCGGCGGGGCTGGATTTGGCCGCTGCCCGGTGGGGTGGGAGGGGTTGTCTGGGCCGGTGGGCAGGTGCGGGCGGTCGTGTCGGGGCTCTGCCCCGAGCCCCGCGCCTCAAGCGCCGGAGGGGCTGGTTTTGGCTCCTGCCCCGTGGAGCGGGAGGGGTTGTCTGGGCCGGTGGGCAGGCGCGGGCGGTCGTGTCGGGGCTCTGCCCCGAGCCCCGCGCCTCAAGCGCCGGCGGGGCTGGTTTTGGCCCCTGCCCCGTGGAGCGGGAGGGGTTGTCTGGGTCGGTGGGCAGGTGCGGGCCGTGGTGTGGGGGCTCTGCCCTGGGTCCCGGGTCTCAAGCGCCGGCGGGGCTGGATTTGGCCCCTGCCCGGTGGGGTGGGAGGGGTTGTCTGGGCCGGTGGGCAGGCGCGGGCGGTCGTGTCGGGGCTCTGCCCCGAACCCCGCGCCTCGAGCGCCGGCGGGGCTGGATTTGGCCCTGGCCGGGGGGTGGGCCCCGGGCCCCGCGTCCCGGGGTCGGGGGGTTGGAGTGGGCCCCCGCTCGGGGGGTAGGCGGGCGTTGGGGCAGGGATTCCCCGGTGGGCGGTCGAGCCGGGCGTGGAGCCCGGTTCTGCGTCGGGCCGGTGGTGGCTAAGTGGGGCGGAATGCGTTATTTGTCCGTATAAAGGGGCAGTGGAATCAGGCGGAGCGGCGGAACGGGCGGTGGGGAAGATGCGGCGGACGGCACCGGAAGGGCACGGCCCGGTCCGGTACACCCCACCCGCACCCGAACCCGGCCTCCCCGTCCTGCCCGAGCTCGTCGCCGTACTCGCCGCCGCGGCCGGACGCACCGCGCCCGAGCCCCCCGGCGGCGCGGCCCCCCTGCGCGAGGCCGCGGCCCGGTTCTGGGGGCGCCGCGGCCTGCCCGCCCCCGCGGGGCAGGTCGCCGCCGCCCCCGGAGCCCCCGCCCTGCTGCTCGCGCTGCTCGCCGCCCACGGCGGGGACGTGCTCCTGCCCCGGCCCTGCCCCGCCTGGTGGACCCCGCAGATCCGGATCCTCGGCCGGCACGCGTACCACGTCCCGACCCCCGCCGAATGCGGCGGAGTGCCCGACCCGTACGCCCTCCTGGAGACGGTGCGCCGGGTCCGCGCCGAGGGCGGCGACCCGCGGGTGCTGCTGCTCAGCGTGGCCGACGACCCCACCGCCACCGTCGCCCCGCCCGAGGTGCTCCGGGAGGCCTGCGAGGCCGCGGTGTTCGAGGGCATGGCCGTCGTCAGCGACGAGACCTGGCGCGACACCCTGCACCGGCCGCACGACACCGTGCTCGTCAGCCCGGCCGAGATGTGCCCCGAGGACGTCACCGTCCTCGCCGACCTCGGCGGGGCCCTGCTGCCCGCCGGCTGGCCCGCCGCCGTCGCCCGTTTCCCCGGCACCGCCCGCGGCGAGGGGCTGCGGGCCCGCACCCTCGACGTGCTCACCGCCACCGGCGCCCTGCTCACCGGCCCCGTGGCCGCGGCCGCCGGCCACGCGCTCGGCGAGCCCGGGCCGGTCGCCGCCCGCATCAGCGCCGCCGCCCGGCTGCACGGGCTGGTGGCCGCCGCCGCCCACCGGTCCCTGCTGGAGGCCGGGGCCCTCGCCCTGCCGCCCGCGGCGGGCCGCCACCTCTACGCCGACCTCGGCCCGCTGCGCCCCGCCCTCGCCCGGCAGGGCGTGGGGGACGCCCTGGAACTGGAGGAGTACCTCGCCGCCCGCCTCGGCCGCCCCGCCCCCGGCGGCCAGCGCTTCGCCGACGAGCTCGGCGCGCTGCGCGTCCGGCTCGCCACCGCCCCGCTGCTGGGCGAGACCCCCGAGGACCGGCTCGCCGCGCTCGCCGCCGAGGACCCCCTCGCCCTGCCCCACGTCGCCCGGTCCCTGCACGCCTTCGGGGCCGTGTTCGACGCACTGTCCTGACTGACCCCGCCGGCAGCAGCCCCGCACCTCCCACCCCGCGCCCCCTCGGCGCCCCCCGCGCCCACCCGGCGCACCGCCCGCCCGCCGGCCGGCGAACCGCCCGTGAATGGAGTCCTCCCGATGACGGAACAGACGGAACAGACCGTGCGCCCGCCCGGCGGCCCGCGCACGGACCAGCCCGTCACCGCCGCTCCCGGAGTCCGCCCCCTGGGGGAACCGCGCATCTGGCCCCGGTCGTTCGCCGACCGCCTGACCGCGCCGCTGCCCGGGGTGCGCGCCTTCGCCCGGCTCGCCCGGGAAGGGGCCTTCCGGCCCGCCCCGGCCGGGCTGCTCGGCATCCCCGACCTGCCGTACGCCCCCGCGCCGCTGCCGCCCGTGACCGCGGGCACGGCATGCGTGACCTGGGCGGGCCACGCCAGCTGGGTGATCCGGATCGGCGGGCTCACGGTCCTCACCGACCCCGTCTGGTCGCGCAGGATCCTCGGCACCCCGGCCCGCATCACCCCCGTCGGGGTCCGCTGGGAGGACCTGCCGCCCGTCGACGCCGTACTGATCAGCCACAACCACTACGACCACCTCGACGCGCCCACCCTGCGGCGGCTGCCCCGCAGCACTCCGCTGCTGGTGCCCGCCGGGGTCGGCCGCTGGTGCCGCCGCCGCGGGTTCACCGCCGTCACCGAACTGGACTGGTGGGAGGCCGTGGAACTGGCCGGGGTGCGCTTCGACTTCGTCCCCGCCCACCACTGGTCCAAACGCACGCTGATCGACACCTGCCGGACCCTGTGGGGCGGCTGGGTGCTCACCGGGCCCGCCGGGCACCGCGTCTACTTCGCCGGGGACACCGGCTACGGGCACTGGTTCGGCGAGATCGGCCGCCGCCACCCCGGCATCGACCTGGCCCTCCTGCCCATCGGCGCCTACGCCCCGCGCTGGTGGCTGCGCGAGGTGCACGCCGACCCCGAGGAGGCCGTGCAGGCCTGCCGGGACCTCGGCGCCCGCCGGATGGCCCCCATGCACTGGGCCACCTTCGTGCTCTCCGCCGAACCCGTCCTCGAACCGCTGCGCCGGGTCCGCGCCGCCTGGGACCGGGCCGGACTCGCCCGCGAGGACCTGTGGGACCTGCCCGTCGGCGCCTCCCGCACCCTGCTCAGCGCCGGAGCCGCCGCCAGCCCGCCGGGGCCGCGCTGACCAGCAGTGCCAGACCCACCGCCAGGGCCACCCCCTGCCAGGGCTCGGCGAACACCGACCCGCCCAGGATCCCGATCAGCTGGTACGCGGCAGCCCACGCCAGGCAGGCCGGGGCGTCCCCGCGGGCGAACTCCCGTACCCGCATCCGCGCCAGCAGGCAGGCCAGCATGACCGGGATCCGGCCCGCCGGAACCAGCCGGGACAGCACCAGCACCGCCACTCCGTGCTCGCGCAACCGGGCCTGCGCGGCCGCCAGCCGTTCCGCCGGGGCCCGCGCCTCCAGCGCCGCCAGCCACCGGGACCCGCCCTGCGAGTGCACCCCGCGCCGTCCCAGCCAGTACAGGGCCAGGTCCCCGGCGAACGCGCCCAGCGCCGCCACCAGGAACACGAGCAGCAGCCCGACCGGGAGGGTCTGGTGGTGCAGCGCCACCACCGCCGCCGAACTCACCAGCGCCCCCGTCGGGATCACCGGCACCAGCGCCCCCAGCGCCACCAGCAGGAAGAGCGCCGGGTACCCCACCGCCTGCTGGGTGGACTCGGCCGGCACCTGCCCCGTCACCTGCGCGCCCAGCTGCACGGCGAGCCGCCACCCCACCTCCCGCAGCATCAGCCGGCCACCAGGCCTTCCCCGTGCCCCAGCCGGTGCACCGCCACCTGCGGCGCCAGCAGCCCCGCCTGCCGTACGAACTCCCCGCCCGGCGCGTGGAACTCGTGCGGGCGCACCGCGTCCATCCCCACCGGCCAGAACGTCCCGTAGTGCACCGGCACCGCCGCGGCCGGGGCCAGCTCCGCCAGGGCCCGCGCCGCCGTCTTCGCGTCCAGGTGCCCCGGCCCCAGGTACGGGCCCCAGCCGCCCACCGGCAGCAGGGCCACGTCCACCCGGCCCACCTCCCGTGCCATCGAGTCGAACAGCCCGGTGTCCCCCGCGAAGTACGTACGGGCCTCCCCCTCGACCACGTAGCCGAGGGCGGGGGAGCGGTGCGGGCCGAACGGCAGCCGCCGCCCGTCGTGCCGGGCGCTCACCACGCGCACCGCCACACCGCCGACCGGCACCACGTCCCCGGGCGCCACCTCCGTGATCCGCAGCCCGCCCAGCCGGCGCAGCCCCGGCACCGCCCGCCGCGCCCCCCGCGGCACCAGCAGCCGGGTCCCCGCCGCCAGCCGGGCCAGCGAGGGCAGGTGCAGGTGGTCGGCGTGCAGGTGGGAGACCAGCACCGCATCGGCCGCCGCCGCAGAGGCCGGCGGCACCGCCCCGGCCCGCCGCCGCAGATGGGCCAGCCGGCGGGTGAACAGCGGATCCGTCAACAGCCGCACCCCCGAGTCCTCGACCGTGCAGGTCGCATGGCCCCACCAGGTGATCCCCACCGGCACGCGGCACCCCTTCCGTCCGCGGCCCGCCGGAGGCACCCGTACCGGGCACGCCGGGCGGCCGTTCCCTCCGAGCTTAGGCCGTGCCCCTCCGATCGGGCCGGACCGAGCGGGATCAGGCCGGATCAGGCCGGATCAGGCGGGATCAGGCGGGATCAGGCCGGCCGCCGAGGACTGCTTTCGCCCTCCTCCGGGAGCCCCGACCGGAGTAGGGTCGGGCGGCATGGATGAGGTGCGCGTGGCCGCGATCGCCAGCCTGGCCCCGCTCGAGGAACTCGACAGCGACCCCTTCGCGGTCGACACCCGCAGCCAGCACGCCATGTGCGCGCGCTGGGCCGCCGACCAGGGCTACGTCGTGACCCGGCAACTGCTCTTCTACGGGCTGCGGGCCGACCACTTCGGCCTGTGGGCGGACGTGGACGCCGGACAGGTCGACCTGTTCGTCGCCCCCAGCAGGCGCGTACTGGCGCGGGCCCTGCGCTCCGTGGACGAGTTCGCGGCCGAGTGCGAGCGCCGCGGGGTGCGGCTGGAAACCGTCGGCCAGGACGAGCCCTCGTACACCCCCGCGATGAAGGCCGAGGTGCACCGCAGGCTCTCCATGCCGACGGCCGGCTACGACGGCACCTGAGGCCCCCGCCCGCCCGGTGCGCGCCGGGCGGTGTCTTCCGGGCCGGGCCGGGGCATGATCCGGAAAACACCGTCACGGGGTTCCCGGGCGCGGTCCGGGGAGCGAGGTGGCGAGGCGTGCACGACGGACGATGGCGGAAGGCGGGCAGCGCCCTGTTCCGGGTGGCCGCGGTCTGGGCGGTCTCCACCCTGACCATGCTCGCCCTGGCCGGCCTGCTCCCGGACTTCCGGCTCCAGTCCGCCGACGGCGACAGCCTCACCCGCACCGCCCTGACCGCCGCCTGGGGCGCGGGCGCCTTCGGCCTGCTCAGCGCCCTGGTCTGGCCGGTGCTGGTCCGCGCCCTGCTGCTGGTCCCGGCCCTGGTGCTGGGCCTGCTCGTGTTCTTCCTCAACGGCTCGCTGCTCCTGATCGCCCTCGACCTGATCCCCGACGGCCGGGGCTCCGCCGACCCCGAGACCGCGGTCGTGGTGGCGGCCGTCATGTCCGCCGTGGCCTCCGCCACCTCCACCGCCCTGGCCGTGCGCGACGACGAGGCGTACCGGCGCCGGCTGTCCCGGCTCGCCGACCGCAGGCGCCGCCGCGGCCGGGCCGGGGCCGCCGCGGGGGACACCCCCGGCACCGTCTTCCTCCAGTTGGACGGGGTGGGGCACGAGGTCCTGCGGTACGCCCTGAGCGGCGGGATGATGCCCACCACCTCCCGGCTCCTCGACAGCACCCACCGGCTCACGGCCTGGCACACCGACTGGTCCAGCCAGACCGGCGCCAGCCAGCTCGGCATCCTGCACGGCTCGAACTTCGACGTGCCCGCCTTCCGCTGGTACGAGAAGGACTCCGGCGAGATCGTGGTCTGCAACCGGCCCACCAGCGCCGCCGAGCTCCAGCGGCGCGCGGTCCGGCGCACCGGCAGCGGCGGACTGCTCGGGCCCGACGGGGCCAGCCGCGGCAACCTGTTCGGCGGCGGGGCCGGGCAGCTCGCCCTGGTGCTCTCGGTCGCCGCCCGCCGAGGCCGCGGGACCCGCTCGCGCGCCGGCTACTTCGCCTACTTCTCCGACCCCGCCAACGCGGTCCGCACCGCCCTGTCCCTGGCCGCCGAGGTGGCCCGCGAGCTCGTCCAGTCCACCCGGGCCCGGCTGCGCGGGGACCGGCCGCGGGTCGGGCGCGGCGGTCTGTACCCGTTCATCCGCGCCTTCGCCACCGTCGTGGAACGCGACGTGGTGGTCGCCGCCGTCATCGGCGACATGCTGGCCGGCCGCGCCGCCGTCTACGCCGACCTGGTCGGCTACGACGAGGTCGCCCACCACTCCGGACCGCGCAGCCGCGACGCCCTCCAGGTGCTGCGCCGGCTGGACCGCAGCGTGGAGATGATCGTGAAGGTGACCGCGCACGCCCCGCGGCCCTACCGGATCGTGCTGCTCTCCGACCACGGGCAGAGCCCCGGGGAGACCTTCCTCGGCCGCTTCGGGCTGACCCTGCGCGATTTGGTGCGGGCCGGCTGCGGGCTGCCCGTGCCGCGCCGGGCCCGGCGCACCCCCAGCGGTTCTGAGGCGCGCGCCGCGGTGCTCGCCGCCCTGCACCGGCCCGTGGAGGAGGGCGAGGAGGCGCATCCGGAGCCGGGTTCCGACCCGGTGGTGCTGGCTTCCGGGAACCTGGCCCTGGTCTCCTTCCCCGACGTGCCGCACCGGCTGACCCGCCGGGAGATCGAGCGCCGGCACCCGGCCCTCCTGCCCACCCTCGCCAACCACCCCGGCATCGGCTTCCTCCTCGTACGCGGGGACGACGGGGAGGGCGCAGCCGGGGGCGGGGGCCGGTCCTCGGGTGTGGTGCTCGGGCCGCACGGGGCCGAGGCCCGGCTCGACGTGCCGGGGGAGGCCGAGGCGCTGCTGGCCCCCTTCGGACCGGGTGCGGCGGCCGCGGTGCGGCGCACCGACGGCTTCCCGCACGTCGCGGACATCATGGTGAACTCGGCGTACGACCCGGGCACCGGCTGCGTGCACGCCTTCGAGGAGCAGATCGGCTCGCACGGGGGCCTGGGCGGGGAGCAGTCCCACCCCTTCCTGATGTGGCCCACCGTCCTGTCGGAGCCGCCGGCCCCGCTGACCGGCGCGGAACAGGTGCACCGCGTGCTCCGGCGCTGGCTGGCGGAGGCGGAGCAGGCGGACACGCGGCCGGGGACGGCGGCGGAGGCGGAGGGGCAGGAGGGGGCGCAGGAGGGGGCGCAGGAGGGGGCGGGGGACGCGGTGGAAGATCACCGGCCGGAGGTCCCGCGGGCCGGAACCCTTTCGTCCGGCCCGCCCTCCCGACAGGACGAAAACCGGCGATTTGGCGCGGCCCGGGACACCCCCGACGATGTTCGGGTTTGTCCACCATATGAAACGTAAGGCGCCACCCCATGGCCACAGACCAGGCCGCCGCCCCGGCCGCCCCTCCGGCCGCGGCCCCGGCCGCCCGGCCCGCTGCGGAAGCCGCCCCGGCTGCCGCCCCCGCAGCCGCGCAGGCCGGGAGCCGCCACGCCCGCCGCTTCGGGCTCCCCGTCGCCACCGCCCTGGTCATGGGCAACATCGTCGGCGGCGGGATCTTCCTCCTGCCGGCGTCCGTGGCCCCCTTCGGCACCATCAGCCTGGTCGCGTTCGGCGTCCTGACGCTGGGCGCCGTCTGCCTGGCCCTCGTCTTCGGCCGGCTCGCGGACCGGCACCCGCTCACCGGCGGCCCGTACGTGTACGCCCGCGCCGCCTTCGGCGAGTTCGCCGGGTTCCTCGCGGCCTGGAGCTACTGGATCACCACCTGGGTCTCCAACGCAGCGCTGGCCGTGGCCGCCGTGGGGTACCTCGCCGTGCTCTTCCCGGGGGTCGGGGCGCACGCCTGGTCCATGTGCCTGGCCGCGCTCTGCGTGCAGTGGCTGCCCGCCCTGGCCAACTTCGCCGGCACCCGCTACGTGGGGGCGGTGCAGCTGGTGGCCACCGTGCTGAAGTTCGCGCCCCTGCTGCTGGTGGCCGTGGGCGGCCTGTTCTTCTTCGACCCGGCGAACCTGGGCCCGTTCCGCGCCGGCGACTCCTCCGCGGTCGGCGCCGTGTCGGCCTCCGCCGCCATCCTGCTCTTCAGCTACCTCGGGGTGGAGTCCGCCGCGGTCAGCGCGGGCGAGGTCCGCGATCCGCGCCGCAACGTCGGCCGGGCGACCGTCCTCGGCACCTGCGGCGCCGCCCTCGTCTACCTGCTGGGCACCCTGTCCGTCTTCGGGCTCGTGCCCCACGACCGGCTCACCGGCTCCCGGGCCCCGTTCTCCGAGGCCGTGGACGCCATGTTCGGCGGAGGCTGGGGCGGCACCGCCGTGGCCTGCGCGGCCCTGGTCTCCATGCTCGGCGCCCTCAACGGCTGGACCCTGCTCAGCGCGCAGACCCCGTACGCCGCCGCCCGCGACGGGCTCTTCCCCAAGGCCTTCCTGACCCGGCGCCGGGGGGTCCCCGTGGTGGGCGTGCTCGTCACGGTGGTGCTCGCCTCCGCGCTGACGGTCTACAACTACACGGCGGGCCCGGCAGGCGTCTTCGAGGTCCTGGTGCTGGTCACCACCTTCACCGCCACCGTCCCCTACCTGCTGGCCACCGCCGCGCAGATCTACTTCCTGGCCTCCGGGCAGTCCGACCGGGTGCACCGCGGCCGGCTGGTGCGCGACGCGGTCCTGGCCGGCGCGGCCTTCGCCTTCTCGCTGTGGCTGGTCGCGGGCTCCGGCTACGCGGCGGTCTACCAGGGCGTCCTGTTCCTCTTCGGCGGGGTCCTCGCCTACGCGTGGATGGCGGCGCGCAAGCAGCGCGCGGCGGCCCCGGACCCGGCGGCCTGAGCCCCGGGAGGCCCGGGCGCCCGCCGCGTGGCGGCGCCCCGGGCCCGGTGGGACCCTTTGGGTGAAGGGACGATCAGGACAGGGGGCAGTAAGGGGGCGCCATGTCAGAGATCAAGGAGACCATCGAGATCTCCCGGACCCCTGCGGACGTGTTTGCCTACATGACCGACCTCCGGCACCTGCCGGAGTGGCAGGAGAGCGCCGTGGCGGCCCGGCCGCTCGGCGAGGGGCCGCCGGTCGTCGGCTCCCGGGTGGAGGTGACCCGGCAGATGGGCCGCAGGCGGTTCCCGATGACCATGGAGATCACCGAACTGGACCCGCCGCGCAGCTGGCACCTGCACAGCGTGGACAGCGGCCCGGTGCAGGGCGACGTACAGGGGACCATCGAACCGCTCGACGGCGGGACCCGGTCCCGGGTGACCCTGGACCTCCGGCTGGAGGGCCACGGCATCGGCAAGGCCCTCGTACCGCTGGTGGTCCGGCCGCACGCGCGCAAGGAGATGCCGCGCAACGAGGCCCGGCTGAAGGACCTGCTGGAGCACTGAAGGGCGGCGAACGCAGCAACGGAGCCGGGGCCCGCACGGTCGTGCGGGCCCCGGCTCCGTTCGCTTCCGGCCGTCCGGGAGGACCCGGATCAGTCGAGGTAGTCGCGCAGCACCTGGGAGCGCGACGGGTGGCGCAGCTTCGACATGGTCTTGGACTCGATCTGGCGGATCCGCTCACGGGTGACCCCGTAGACCCGGCCGATCTCGTCCAGCGTCTTCGGCTGGCCGTCGTTGAGGCCGTAGCGCATGGACACCACGCCCGCCTCCCGCTCGGACAGGGTGCCGAGGATCGACTGCAGCTGCTCCTGGAGGAAGGTGAAGGAGACCGCGTCGGCCGGGACCACGGCCTCGGAGTCCTCGATGAGGTCGCCGAACTCGCTGTCGCCCTCCTCACCCAGCGGGGTGTGCAGGGAGATCGGCTCGCGCCCGTACTTCTGGACCTCGATGACCTTCTCCGGGGTCATGTCGAGCTCCTTGCCCAGCTCCTCCGGGGTGGGCTCGCGGCCCAGGTCCTGGAGCATCTGGCGCTGCACGCGGGCGAGCTTGTTGATGATCTCGACCATGTGCACCGGGATGCGGATGGTGCGCGACTGGTCCGCCATCGCACGCGTGATGGCCTGGCGGATCCACCAGGTCGCGTACGTGGAGAACTTGAAGCCCTTGGTGTAGTCGAACTTCTCCACCGCGCGGATCAGACCGACGTTGCCCTCCTGGATCAGGTCCAGGAAGAGCATGCCGCGGCCGGTGTAGCGCTTGGCCAGCGAGACCACGAGGCGGAGGTTGGCCTCCAGCAGGTGGTTCTTGGCCCGGCGGCCGTCCTCGACCAGGATCTCCAGCTCGCGCTTGTACGCGGGCTTGTGGTCCTCCTCCTCTTCGAGCTTGTACTCGGAGAACAGGCCCGCCTCGATGCGCTTGGCGAGCTCGACCTCCTGCTCGGCGTTGAGGAGCGGCACCTTGCCGATCAGCTTCAGGTAGTCCTTGACCGGGTCGGCGGTGGCGCCGGCGACCATGACGGTCTGGGCCGGAGCGTCGTCGTCGTCCTCGTCGGACAGCACGAAGCCCTGGCCGGCCGCCTTGGGCGCCTCCTCCTCGACCTCGTCGGCGAGGTCCTCGGCCCAGTCCTCGCCCTCGAGCTCGACGCCGTCCGGGTCCGCGTCCTTCGCGGTGGTCTTCTTGGCCGCGGTCTTCTTCGCCGCGGTCTTCTTGGCGGCGGCCTTCTTGACCACGCGCTTCTTGGGCTCGGCAGCGGCCTCGCCGGCACCCTCGGCCGCGGCCGGCTGCGCAGATATCGCCGCCGCGGCGGCGGTGGCCGCAGCGGCCGGAGCCGGGGCGGCGGCCGTCTTGCGGGCCCCGATGGGCCGGGGGGCGGCGGCCGCCTTCTTGACGGTCGTCGTACGGGCGGGAGCCGCGGCAGCCTTGCGCGGCTTCTTCGCTGCGGTCTTGGCGGCGGGGGCCGCGCTGACGTGCAGCGCGACGCCCTCCTCGTCCAGCACCTGGTTCAGGCTGCGCAGGACCCGCTTCCACTGGTCCACCGGGATGCGGCCGGCCTCGAAGGCCTGGCGCACGTCGTCACCGTTGATGTGACCCTGCTCGCGGCCGCGCTCGACGAGCGCGACGAGGGCCTCGGATTCGGCGATCTCCGGAGGGAACGTACGGGACGGGCTGAGCGACACAAGGAGCCTCTCGTTGCGAACAGACAAAGGACGGGCGGGACATCATCGCGCGACGGCCGGCACCGGCCCCTGGCGGGGTCGGTGCCGCGGGCTGCGCGAGGACACCTGTCGGTTCATCGCGTGCCCGAGTCGAAGCGTTACGCGCGGAATTGAGTGACCTGCGCCACGCTGCCGAGCGGCCGCTGCCCCGCATCCAACGCCGCGGGGCCGCGGATCATTCCGGTTTGCGTGCCTCGATCAGGAAACGTGCCGTGTGCGCGACGAAGGGACCCTCCCGCTCGATCTGTTCGTGGAGACTCCGCAAACGGTCCCGGTAGTGGCCGACAGTGAACCCCGGCACCATCCAGATCACCTTCCGCAGGAAGTAGATCACAGCCCCGATGTCCCCGAACTCGGTGCGCAGCCGTTCGGAGCGGAGGTCCACGACCTCCAGCCCGGCGGCCTCCGCCCCGGCCGCCGCGTCGTCGGGGTGGCGGGCCCGCCGGACCTCCTCCGGCTGCGGGCCGAGGAAGTACTCGACCAGCTCGAACACGCTCGCGGGCCCGACCTGCTGCGAGAAGTACGTGCCACCCGGCCGCAGCACCCGGGCGATCTCCGGCCAGTCGATCTGCACGGGGTGCCTGCTGGTCACGAGGTCGAAGGCCCCGTCCCCGAAGGGCAGCGGGGACGCGTCGTCGTGGGCGACCACGAGGGCGCCGAGCGGGTGCAGCAGCCGGGTGGCCCGGTCGACGTTCGGCGGCCAGCCCTCGGTGGCGGCCGTCAGCCGCGGTAGCGGCCCGGCCCCGGCCAGCACCTCCCCGCCGCCGGTCTGGAGGTCCAGGGCGGACCCGGCCCGGGCCAGCCGCTCCCCGAGCATGCGCTGGTACCCCCAGGAGGGCCGCTGCTCGGTCGCCCGGCCGTCCAGCCAGGAGAAGTCCCAGCCGGCCACCGAAACGGACTCGGCCTCCGCCACCAATGCGTCGAAAACAGGTGTCATGTGCTGATCGTCCCAGTACGGGGGCCTGCTCGGCCACCGGATTGCGATTCGGTAGGCTGGGCGGCGGGCCGTGACTGGCGCTTGGGTGGATCACCACCGGGGAGCGGCCCGGCGCACTCGGTGCGTCGATGCCGCGCGCCTGGGCGAACCGCGATCCCGCAGCGACGTTCAGGAGACCCCGTGACGACTGCCCAGACCGTTCCGACCCAGCCGACCGCCCGCCTCATGGACGGCACCGCCGTCGCCCGCCGCATCACGGAGCAGACCGCCGCCCGTGCCGCCGCGATCACCGAGCGCACCGGCCAGGCCCCCTGCCTCGCGACCGTGCTGGTCGGCGAGGACCCGGCGTCCGTGACGTACGTGCGGATGAAGCAGAACCGTTGCGCCAAGGCGGGCATCACCTCCCGGCACGTGGCCCTGCCCGCCGAGACCACCACCGAAGAGCTCATCGCGACGATCACCGCGCTCTCCGAGGACCCCGAGGTCAGCGGCATCCTGCTGCAGCACCCGGTGCCGCACCACATCGACGAGCGGGCCGCCTTCGAGGCCATCGCCCCCGGCAAGGACGTGGACGGGGTCACCATGCACTCCTTCGCCGCGATGGGCTTCGGCCTGCCCGGGTTCGAGTCCTGCACCCCGGGCGGCATCATGCGGCTGCTCGCCGCGTACGACGTGGACCTCACGGGCAAGCACGCCGTGGTCGTCGGCCGCAGCGCGATCCTCGGCAAGCCCGCCGGCATGCTCCTGCTGGAGAAGAACGCCACGGTCACCTACTGCCACTCCCGCACCGAGGACCTGTCCTCGATCGTCCGCCAGGCCGACGTCCTGGTCGCCGCCGTCGGCAAGGCCGAGTTCATCCGCGGCGAGGACATCAAGCCGGGCGCCGTCGTCCTGGACGCCGGCTACAACGAGGGCAACGTCGGCGACGTGCACTTCGAGTCCGCGGCCGCCGTCGCCTCCCTGATCACCCCGGTCCCGGGCGGCGTCGGCCCGATGACCATCGCCGTCCTGCTGGAGCAGACCGTGCAGGCCGCGGCCGCCCAGGCCGGCCTGGACCACGACACGCTGGTCTGACGACCCGGTCCGGGGCGGCTCCGCCCGCCCCGGACCCGGCGCGGGCGGGCCTCACCCCCTCCCATGACCCGTGAGGTAATCGACCCGCAGGCGGGCGACCGGCAGGCTGGGGTCATCGGGTTCCGGACCGCCGCACTGCGGTCCGGGGCCCGGTGTCCCCGACCCGCCCCAGACCTCGATGGAGGCTGATCCGTCATGTCCGCACCCCTCATCGGCAGCATCGCCCGCACCACCGAGCCCCGTGCCGTGCTGCGGCGCTTCCTGGCCCTCGACGCCGTCGTCACCACCGCCAACGGGCTGGCCTACGCGGCCTTCTCCGGGCCGCTCGGGCGGCTGCTCGGGGTCGGCCAGGGGCTGCTGCTGGAACTCGGCGTGTTCCTCGCCCTGTTCGGGGCCGGGGTCGGCTGGCTCGCCTCGCGGCCGCAGCCCCCCGTGTTCCCCGTGAAGCTCCTGATCGAGGCCAACACCGCCTGGGCGGTGCTGAGTCTGGCCGCCCTGTTCCTGTGGTTCTCCCCGACCGCCGCCGGGGCGGTGTGGATCCCGGCGCAGGCGGTCACGGTCGGCGGGTTCGCGCTGCTCCAGCACCTGGCCTTGCGGTCAACGGCCGAGTGAGCGCAGGTACTCCACCGTCGCCGGGTCGGCCGGCAGCATCGTCTCGATCGCCAGCTCGGCGACGGTCACGTCCATCGGGGTGTTGAAGGTCGAGATGGACGACACGAACGAGAGCACGTGCCCGTCGTGCTCGATGACCAGCGGCAGCGCGAAGTACGGCACGGGCTCCTCGGGCTCCGCGTCCCCCGGCCGGTCCGGTACCTCGTAGGCCGACACCTCCTCGTACAGTTCCCGCAGGGCCTCCGAGCGGGCCAGGGCGATCTGCCGCTCCATCTGGGCCAGCAGGTGGCCGCGCCACTCCTTGAGGTTGCGGATCTTCGGGGCCAGCCCCTCCGGGTGCAGGGTCAGCCGCATGGCGTTGAGCGGGGGTGCCAGCAGGTGTTCCGGCAGGCCGTCCACGAGCATCGCCACCCCGCGGTTCGCCGCGACCACGTGGTACGTCGCGTCCACCACCAGCGCCGGGTACGGCTCGTAGCCTGACAGCAGCCGCTCCAGCCCCTCCCGGAGCAGTTCCATCGAGGGGTCGGACAGCGGGGTCTCCGCGTAGTGCGGTGCGTAACCGGCCGCCAGCAGCAGGGCGTTGCGCTCCCGGACCGGGACGTCGAGGCGGTCGGCGAGCCGCAGCACCATCTCCTCGCTGGGCCGGGACCGGCCGGTCTCGATGAAGCTGATGTGCCGGGACGAGGACTCGGCGCGGTTCGCCAGCTCCAGCTGGCTGATCCCGCGCCGCTCCCGCCAGGTGCGCAGCAACTGCCCCACGGACACCGGTGACTTGAGGGTGGTCATGTACGCGACCCTACGCGAGGCCGGTCAGCCCACGTCGAAGACGTTCCGCAGGCCGAGACGGTGCCGCAGCCGGTCGTGCCGGCGCAGCGGCTCCAGCTCGGGCGGCCGGTACATCGGGACCACCCTGCACCGCTCCGCCACCGAGCCGTCCCGGTCCAGAAGGGCGTTGACCGCGGCGCGGGCCGAGGCGTTCGCGCCCTCCATCGTGGCGAGGTCGATGTCCACCGCCACGTAGTCCCCGCACAGGTGGAAGTTCGGGATCCGGGTTTGCGCGCTGGGCCGGTTGCGGAGGGTGCCCACCGGATGGATGAGCAGCTCGTCCTGGTTCACCGGCTCGGGGGTGCCCAGGCCGTCCACCCCCGGGTCCAGGTGCCAGGAGTGCAGCGCACCGTCCCGCAGCGCCGTGCGGCCAGAGTCGTTGAGCGCGGCCTTCAGCTGGGCCCACACCTCGCGCGCCACCTCCTCGCGGGTGCACTGCTTGGCCGTCTTCCCGTACAGGATCCCGGGCTTGTCCCACTCGGAGATGTCCACGGACAGGCAGTCCACGGCCGAGCCGTCGCCGTAGTCCGCCGGGAAGTCCCGGGCCGGCCAGTGCTCGGCCTGCTGGATCGCCGTCAACGACCACGGCGAGTCGATGCAGTTGAGGTGGCCGTGGACCAGCGGGGCGCGCTCGGTCAGGTAGAACTGGATGCCGGTCATCCAGTCCGTCTGCAGCCGGTCGCAGCGGCCCAGCATCGGGTCGGCGGCGCGCAGCGCGGGCCCCCAGGTGCGGCGCGCGTGTTCCACCGGCAGGGCGCTCACGTAGTGGTCGGCGGTGACGGTCTGCACCGTTCCGGCGGGGTCCGCCACGGTGACCCCGCTGACCCGGCCGTCCCCGTACCGGACCTCGCGCACCGTCCAGCCGATCCTGAACTCCACGCCCAGGGAGCGCAGATGGGTCTCCCAGGGGCCGATCCAGGCCTCGTTCGTCGGCAGGTTCAGGATCCGGTCCGGCGGGCCGTCCGCGCCGCGGCCCAGCAGGTTGAAGACGAAGGCCTCGCCGAGGGTCCCGACGGTGCGCGTCGAGGCCTCCTCGGCCTTGGTCGCCACGATATTGCGCGTCACGCCGACCGCCAGGATCCGCTGGTACTCGTACGACATCTGCGCTGCCCGGGTGAACTCCCACCAGGGGGTGTGCTCCCACACCTCCTCGCGCCGCTCGTCGCAGCTGGTCGCGAACACGAGGGCGCGCTCGACGAAGTACGCCGTCTCGTGCAGAGGCAGTCGGCAGAAGGTCTGGAGCAGGCCCGTGAGGGCCCGGCGCAGCTCGTCCGGGCCGAGTGCGGCCGGCCGGTCGCCCGGCCAGGGGATCGGGCCGCGCAGGTCCTCGCGGCCCCCGCTGCGGGCGAACATCATCTCGGGTGGGGCGACCAGGTTGTCCCAGACCCCGTTCGCGTTGCCCGGGAACGGGATCCGCCGCATCGTGTCCGGCAGGTTGTGGTAGATCCCGGGGATGAAGCGGAAGCCGTGCTCGGCGGGCAGCGGCCGCCGGCCCCCGCGGGCACTGCCGGGCACGTCCATGCTGCGCGCCTTGCCGCCCAGGGCCCGCCGCTCGTACACCGTCACCGCGTAGCCGCGTTCGGCCAGTTCGTGGGCGGCGGTGAGGCCGGCCACCCCGCCGCCGAGCACCGCCACCCGGCGGCCGGCGCCCGCTCCGGCCCCCGGCGCAGCGGCCGGGTGCCCGGCGGCCGCCGAGCGGCCGGTGAGGGCGCCGGCGGCGGCCGTGCCCGCTGCCACACCCGTCATGAACGTGCGTCTCGTCGCCATGGACCATCCCCTACTACCGCCGGTAACAGTCGCGTCCGGCGCAGGAGCATAGGAGCGGCCCCCGCAGCACGGAAGGCACGCGCGGAACCCGCCGCACTTATGGCGCGAAAGCTCCCCCGGCCCCGGCGTGTGGCACGCTGAGTCCCCACCGGTCACGGAAGGAGACGTACATGGCCTTGGAGCCGCTGTCCCAGAAGGAGATCGAGGACCGGCTGCGGGAGCTCCCCGGCTGGTCGCAGGAGGGCGACCGGATCGCCCGTACGTACCAGCTCGACAGCCATTTCGCCGCAGCGGCCCTGGTGGTGGGGATCGCCGCCGTCCAGGACGAACTCGACCACCACTCCGACCTCACCCTCGGCTACCACTCGGTGCGCCTCACGGTGAACACGCACGCCGCCGGCGGGGCCGTCACCGCCCAGGACTTCGCCCTCGCCGAACGCCTGGAGGCGCTCGCCCCCGGTCACGGCGCCCGCTGACGGCGAAGCCCCTTCCGGCCTCGCGGCTGCGGGACCGAACGGGGCGCCCGGCAGTCCCGCGGCCCGCCTCAGGCCCGGGGCTGCCAGGCGCCCGCCGCCGCGGCCGCGCGGGCGTACTCGGCGAAAGTGCGCGGGTCCCGGCCCAGGGCCTTCTTCACCCCGTCCGTCACCGGGGAGTTGTGGCCGTCGAGCAGCTGGGTGAACAGCGCCGCGAGGAACCCGGCCTCCTCCGCAGGGACCCCGAACTCCGTGAGCAGGGCCGCGTATTCGGGGCCCGACACCGGCACGTACCGGACCTCGCGGCCGACCGCCCGACCGATCTCCGCCATCGCCTCCGCGAACGTGAGCGACTGCGGCCCGGTGACCTCGTGCACGACCCCGGTCCGCGCCTGCCCGGTCAGTGCGGCCACCAGCACGTCGGCCAGGTCGTCCGCGAGGATGAACGGCTCGGCCACCTCCCCCGCGGGGAAGGGGAATTCGCCGGCGAGCACGCCCTCCACGAACAGCCCCTCGCTGAAGTTCTCGGCGAAGAAGCTCGCCCGTACCACCGTCACCTCGGCCCCGGCCGCACCCAGCGCCCGTTCGGCCGCCTCCGCCTCCGGCTCCCCGCGGCCCGACAGCAGCACCAGCCGCACCCCGTGCGCCGCGGCCAGTCGGCCGAACTCCGCCAGCGCGGGCTCCGCGGTCGGGGCCGCCAGGTCCGGGAAGTACGCCACGTACGCCCGGTCCGCGCCCGCCAGGGCCGGCTCCCAGGTCGCCTGGTCCGCCCAGTCGAAGCGCCATTCCCCGGTCCGGGAGCCGGCCCGCACGGTGTGTCCGAGGGCGGTCAGGCGCTCCGCCACGCGGCGCCCGGTCTTGCCCGTCGCCGCCGTCACCAGGACCGTCCCGGGCTGCGCGGTCGGGTGGCTGCTGTGTTCCGTCGTCTGCGTCATGTGCCCAGCTTGGCCGCTGCCCGCTGGACGATCCATGTCCGAAAGGCTCGTTCACATGTCCGGGCGTCCACGGGCGGACCGAGGTTTACGCTCGATGGCATGGACGCGTTGACTGGACTGCTGAACGGCCCGCGCGCACAAGGCGCTTCGGTGCTGCGCCTGGTCATGCAGGCGCCGTGGTCCCTGCGGATCGAGGACCGGGCCCCGCTCTGCCTGATGCTCGTACGGCGCGGCGAGGCGTGGATCGAGCCGGAGGACGGCCCGCCGGTCCGGCTGGCCCCGGGAGACGTGGCCGTCGCCCGCGGGCCCGCCCCGTACACCGTGGCCGACCGGCCCGGCCGCCCGCCCCGGGTGATCGTCGACGCCGCGGGGGACTGCCGGGATCCGCAGGGGCGGCCGCTCGGATCCGTCATGCACCTCGGCGTCCGCACCTGGGGGGACCGCCCCGACGGGGACACGGCCCTGGTGGTCGGCACGTACCGGATGGAGGGCGAGATCGGGGCGCGCCTGCTGGCGGCCCTGCCTCCACTGCTGGCCCTGCCGGCCGGGCTCGCCGACTGCCCCTTCGGGCCGCTGCTCGACGCGGAGACCGCCAAGGAGCAGCCGGGGCAGGAGGTCGTGCTCGACCGGCTGCTCGACCTGATGCTCATCGACGTGCTGCGGACCTGGTTCTCCCGTCCGGAGGCCGAACCTCCGGGCTGGTACCGGGCGTTGGGGGATCCCGTGATCGGCGGCGCACTGCGGCTGCTCCAGGACCAGCCGCAGCGGCCGTGGACCGTGGCCTCGCTGGCCGCGGCCGTCGGGGTGTCCCGCGCGGCCTTCGCCCGCCGCTTCACCGAGCTGGTGGGAGAGCCGCCGATGGCCTATCTGACCGGCTGGCGGCTCTCCTTGGCGGCGGACCTGCTGCGGGACACCGACGACACGGTGGAGGCGGTGGCCCGCAAGGTCGGCTACAGCGGGTCGTTCGCGCTGAGTTCGGCCT
Organism: Streptomyces sp. NPDC030809; assembly: GCF_055572195.1. Lineage (NCBI taxonomy): Bacteria > Bacillati > Actinomycetota > Actinomycetes > Kitasatosporales > Streptomycetaceae > Streptomyces > Streptomyces sp. NPDC030809. Next base: position 35,113 of record NZ_JBVIDV010000037.1, on the reverse strand, counting down.
TCAAGCGGGTACGGGGGATCAGCCCGAGCGCGCACCGGGCAAGCGCCTGAAGCCCGTTCGCCCCTTCGCCGCGCGTCCGCTCATCCGCTCATCCGGGCAGCCGGGCAGCCGGGCGGTCAGCGTCCGAGGCGCCGGAGCCGGCCGGGCAGGCCCGGCGGCAGGGCGGCCCGGACGAGCCGGACCGCCCTGCGCCGCGCCCGTGACCTTCAATTCCAGTCGAAGCCGTCCGGGTCCGGGCCGATCCGGGTGCCGGTGTCGAGCGTGGCGAGGGCCGCGAGGTCGGAGGCGTCCAGCTCGAAGCCGAACACGTCGATGTTCTCGCGGATCCGGGCCGGGGTGACCGACTTGGGGATCGCGATGTTGCCGAGCTGGAGGTGCCAGCGCAGGACGACCTGCGCGGCGCTGCGGCCGTGCTTCTCGGCGGCCGCCAGGACGGCCGGGGCGGTCAGCAGGTCCTTGCCCTGGCCCAGCGGGGACCAGGCCATGGTGGCGATGCCGTGCTGCCGGTGGAAGGCGCGCAGCTCGGGCTGGGCCAGGAACGGGTGCAGCTCGACCTGGTTGACCGCCGGGACGAGGTCGCTCCCGTCGAGCAGCCGCTGCAGGTGGGCGGGCTTGAAGTTGGAGACGCCGACGGCCTTCGCCCGGCCGCTCGCGGCGATCTCCTCGAAGGCCTTCCAGATGGCCGGGTAGTCCCCGCGCATCGGGCGCGGCCAGTGGATCAGGTACAGGTCCACGTAGTCGAGGCCGAGCCGGGCCAGCGAGGCGTCGAACTCGCGCAGGACGTTGTCCCGGCCCCAGCTCTCGTTCCCGCTGTTCCACAGCTTGGTGGTGACGAACAGCTCCTCGCGGGGCAGGCCGGAGGCGGCGATGGCGCGGCCGGTGCCGGTCTCGTTCTCGTAGACGGCCGCCGTGTCGATGCTGCGGTAGCCGGCCTCCAGGGCGGCCCCGACGGCGGCGGCCGCCTCGTCGTCCGGCACCTGCCAGACGCCGTAGCCGAGCTGGGGCATCAGCGTGCCGTTGTTGAGCTTGATGGTGGGGACCTGGTTCACAGTCGGGCCGTTCCCTCGCGTCGTCCTGCACGTACGAGGGCGGCAACCGGCCATCGGACGGTCGTATTCCCGCCACTGTGCGCCGCCCGGTCCCTGCCGGCCGCGGACCTCCTGCCGGCCGCCGGGCCCCTCGCGCCGCCCCGCCGCACCGCACCGCGAAGCCTCACCCGCCGGGCCGCGGGCCCCTCACCCCGCCGCCCGGCCCAGGTACGCCTCCCGTACCGCCCGGTCGGCGCGGACCTCGGCCGGGGTGCCCTCGGCGAGGACGCGTCCCAGGTCGAGGACGAGGACCCGGGCGCACAGCTCCATGACGAAGGCCACGTTGTGCTCGACGAGCAGGACCGCGCAACCCTGCTCCGCGGCCAGCCCGCGCACCACGCCCGCCAGGAGGGCCCGCTCGGGCGCGGACATGCCCGAGGCCGGCTCGTCGAGCAGCAGGACCCGCGGCGGATCGGCCAGGGCCCGGGCCAGCTCCACCATCCGGCCCTGCCCCACCGGCAGCCCGGCCGCGTACGTGTCGGCCAGCGCGGTCAGCCCGCACTCCGCCAGCACCGCCGCCGCCCGCTCGCGCGCGGCGGACCGCCGGGCCGCGCCCCCGCCCCGCCACTCCTGGGCGACCAGCAGGTTCTCGGCCACCGTGAGCTGGCCGAAGAGCTGCTGCCGCTGGAAGGTGCGGCGCAGCCCGCGCCGGGCCCGCCACACGGGGGAGCGGCGGGTGGCGTCCTCCCCGTCCAGCAGCACCTGCCCGCGGTCGGGGCGGCGGATCCCGGACACGACGTCGAACAGCGTCGTCTTGCCCGCCCCGTTCGGCCCGATCAGCCCGCACACCTCGCCCGGCCGCACGGCCAGCGACACGTCCGCCAGGGCCTGCACCCCGCCGAACCGGACCCCCACCCCGTGCACCTCCAGCGCCGGGCTCATCCGGAGATCCCGAGGTAGGCCTCCGCCAGCCGGTCCGCCCGCACCTGCGCGCGCGGCCCGCACCAGGTCACCCGTCCGTCGGCCAGGTACGCCACCGTGTCCGCCACCCCCAGGACCTCGGCCGCCCTCTCCTCCACCAGCAGCAGGGCGCAGCCGGCCGCGCGCAGCTCGCTCAGCAGCCCGTACACCTCCTCCGCCACCCGCGGGGCCAGCCCCAGGGAGGGCTCGTCCGCGATCAGCACCGCGGGCGGGCGCTGGAGCAGCGGGGCCAGGGCGAGCAGCTGCTGCTCGCCGCCGGACAGCGAGCCGGCCGGCAGCGCCCGCCGCTCGGCCAGCCGCGGGAACCGGGTGCAGACGGCCTCCCGGTCGGCGCCGTCCGGCAGGTGCAGGGCGAGGTTCTCGGCCACGCTCAGCCCGGGGAACACGCCCCGGCCCTCGGGGGCGAGGAGCACCCCGCCGCGGGCCCGCGCCACCGGGCCCTGCCCCGTCCGGTTCCGGCCGGCCACCCGGACCTCGCCGCGGTCGGCGGCGAGGACCCCGGCGGCGACCCGGCACAGGGTGGTCTTCCCGGCGCCGTTGTGCCCGAGCAGCGCGAGGATCTCCCCGGGCCGCACCCGCAGGTCCACCCCGCGCAGCACGCTCCCGCCCTCGTACCCGGCCCACACCCCGGCCAGCTCCAGCGCGGCCGGCACCCCGCCGGTGCCGCCGGACCCGCCTCCCGCGGCGGGAGCGGGCGCAGGGGCCGGATCCGGTACGCGACCCTGCACCGGGACGGGACCGGGCGCGGGTACGCGATCCTGCGCGGGTACGGGATCGGACGCGGGCAGGGGATCCGGCACGGGCAGCGCACCCCGCCCCGGTACGGGACGAGACGCAGGTACGGGACCGGTCGCCGGCGCGGGACCGGTCCCCGGCGCGGGACCGGTCCCCGGCGCGGGACCGGTCCCCGGTGCGGGATCCGGCGCGGGGAGGGGCACGTGCGCCGGTACCGGACCCTGCGCCGAGACGGAATCCGCCCCCGCCGGGTCCGGCCCCGCCGCGGCCGCCCCCGCCGCGGCGGCCGCCGTCCGGCGGCGCGCCCAGCGTCGGGGCAGGGCCGCGCAGTAGCCGTCCGGGTCGTTGGCCAGGGCCAGTCCGGCCAGGCCGAACAGCAGCACCGGCAGGTGCGCGGACTCGGTGAGGTACCGGGAGAGCAGTGGGGGCGCGGCGGCGTACACCAGCCCCGCCACCACCGCGTACTGCGGCCTGCGCACCCCGGCCGCGACCACCACCGCCAGCCACACCAGGCCGGTCATAGCGGTGAAGTCGGTGGCGGTGATCCGGGTGCCGAAGGAGGCGTACACCACCCCGCCGAAGCCGGCCAGCCCGGCGGAGAGCGTGAACAGCAGGAGCTTCGTCCGGACCACGGACACCCCGGAGGCGGTCGCGGCCGCCGGGGCCGAGCGCACCGCGAGCATGGCCCGTCCGGTGGGGGAGCGGCGCAGCCGCTCCAGGGCGGCGGCCACCGCCACGGTCAGCAGCAGGGCGGCCAGCCCGAAGGCCCGGTCGTCGGAGAGGTCCAGCGGTCCCAGCACCGGGCGCGGGACCGGCCAGCCCAGGTCGCCGTTGCGCAGCGGGCCGAGCTGGAACAGCACCTGGTCGGCGAGGAAGGCGAGGGCCAGGGTGGCGAGCGCCAGCGAGCGGCCGCCCAGCCGCAGCGCGGGCAGCGCCGCCAGCGCCCCCAGCAGGGCCGCCGCGCAGGTCCCGGCGGCCGCCGCCGCCAGGAAGGGCCACCCGCGGCTCATCAGCAGCCCCGCCACGAGGGCCGCGCCGGTCACGAAGGTGGCCTGGGCCAGCGAGACCATCGCGCCGAGCCCGGTCACGACCGTGAAGGACATGAACACCAGGGCCAGCGCCAGCCCCTGGGCCAGCACCCCGCTCCAGAAGGGGGTGGTGACGGTGTAGAACGCGGTGCCGAGCAGGACCGCCCCGGCCGCCCACGGGCCCCAGCGCCGTACGGCCGGCAGCCGGTCCGGATGGCCCGCGGGCGGCGGGGCCTCGGCCGCCGCCGTGCCCGCCGTGCGCTGCCTCCGGGTCAGGACCAGCAGCCCGGCGAAGAGGATGAGGAAGGGCACGGCCGTGCGGAAGCCGGTGATCCGCTCGGCGAAGGAGGCGTACCCGGCGACCAGGTTCTGCAGCACGCCCAGGGCCAGCCCGCCGGCGAAGGCCAGCGGCACCGAGACGAACCGCCCGAGCGCCGCCGCCGTGGCCGACACGAACAGGAAGAGGGTGAAGTCGTGGGCGGACAGGCCGAGGAGGGGAGTGGCGAGCACCCCTGCCAGCCCGGCCAGGCCGGAGGCCAGCATCCACGCCACCGAGGACAGCCGGTCCGCGCTGATCCCGCGCAGCTCGGTCAGCGGGCGGTCGTCCACCGCGGCGCGCAGCCGGAGCCCCAGCCGGGTGTGCCGCATCAGCACCCACAGCCCCACCGCGACCAGGGCCGTGGCCACCCACGTGATCAGCTGGTCGGAGTCGATGCCCGCGCCGCCCGGAAGCCGCCAGGAGACCGCGGGGCTGGGCCCGGCCCCCGGCAGGCCGAAGACGTTCTCCGCGGGCGCCACCGGGGCCCCCGCGTCCGCCAGCAGTTCCACCGCCCACAGCCCGGCCGCAGGCAGCGCCACCAGCAGGCCGATGGTGGCGGTGATCTGCGCGGCCTCCCCGACCCGTGCCAGCCGCCGGAACATCAGGCGGTCGAGCGCCCAGCCGAGGGCGGGGGCGAGGAGGAGGACCACGGCCAGGGCGGCCGGCACCCCGGGCCAGCCCAGGCCGGAGCGCAGTTCGTGGAAGGCCAGCGCGCACAGGTAGGCGGTGGCCCCGTGCGCGAAGTTGAACAGCCCGGAGGCGGAGTACGACAGCACCAGGCCGGTGGCCAGCAGGGCGTACAGCGCACCGGAGACCAGACCGCTGAGGACGAAGACCGGCAGATCGGCCATGACCGGGACCGGGGCCGCTACTTGAAGGGCACCGGCGGGTGGCAGGCGAAGGGCACCGCGACCTCGTACCGGCCGGCCTTCAGCTGCACCAGGGCCCCGCAGCCGAAGCTCTCCTTCTGCCCCTTCGGCTCGCTGCGGTCGCCGACGAGGGTGTTGGTGTCGGAGAACCCGGCCGCCGCGGCCTGGAAGGACTCGGGGGTGAGGTCGCGGCCCGCCTTCTGCGCGATGGCGAGGAACAGGTCGGCGGACATGTAGCCGGTCAACATGTGCATGTTCAGGGGCACTTCCTTGCCGCCGGCGGCCTTCCGGATGTCCGACTTGAACTGCGCCATGTTCGGGTCCTCCGATTCGAAGGGCCGGAACTGGAGCAGTACGTACACCCCGTCGAGCGCCTTGCGGGTGGCCTCCTGGGCCAGCAGTCCGGGGTCGTAGTCGGTGGGGTCGGTGAGCACACCCGGGTAGCCGCTGCGCTTGAGGGCGGTGAACAGGCCGATGTTGTTGGGCGTCTGCATCACCGAGACCACCGCGTCCGGGGCCTTGCCGCCGTTGCTGCGCAGGATGTCCTTCGTGTACGCCGACCAGTCGCTGGGCACGGCGGTCGCGGGCACCGAGGGCTTGGCGTACGTGACCGTGAACCCGGCCGTGGCGAAGCCCTGGCGGAAGGTGCGGATGCCGAACCTGCCCGCGTCGCTGTCGTTGGCGATCAGGGCGACGGTCTTGCCCCTGCTGCCGCCGAGGACCTTCGCCAGGCCCTCGGGCCAGGTCTGGTTGAGGCTGCCGCCGGGCATCGGGACCAGGCAGCCGTTGAAGCCGTACAGGTACTTCGGGCCGCAGAAGGACGGCAGGGTGCCCCAACCGAAGGTGGGCACCTTCGACTGGTCCAGGAAGGCGGAGCCGGAGAAGGTCACCGAGCTCATCGGCGCCACGGCGAACACCTTGTCCTGCTGGACCAGTTTGCGCGCGGCGGCCATGTTGCGGCCGGGGTCCTGCCCGTCGTCCTCGGCACCCAGGTACTCGATCCTGCGGCCGTGGACCCCGCCCTCGGCGTTGGCCCTCAGGTAGCGGGCCCGGGCCCCGAGGTCGGTGTCCTTCTTGCTGTAGCCGCCCGCGCTGGTCATGGAGACGATGCCGCCCACCCGGATCGCCCCGGCGCTGACGCCCCGTACCGCAGCGCCGGGCTTCGACTCCCCGTTCTCCGCGGTGCCGTCGGCGGCGGAATTGCAGGCGGACACGAGGAACAGGGCGGCGGCTGCGGCGGCGAGCGCGCGGGTGGATCGCGACATGGGCTCAGGTCCCTCCGGTCGGAATTCCCGCATTCTGGGCGGAACCTGATGAGGCGTCAATTGTCGTGCCGGTGTGAAATGACGATCCGTCAGCTCATGGAAGGCGGTTCGGTGACGCCCGCTCACTGCCGGTACAGCGCGGCCACCTCCGCGGCGAAGGCCTTCTCGATCGCCCGCCGCTTCAGCTTGAGCGAAGGGGTCAGCAGCCCCCGCTCCTCCGTGAACGGCTCCGCCAGCACCCGGAAGGTCCGGATCGCCTCCGCGTGCGAGACCAGGCTGTTCGCCGCGACCACCGCCCGCCGGACCTCCGCCGTCAGCTCCGGGTCCTGCACCAGCTCCAGCGGGTCCATCGCCGCCCGCCCGCGCATCGACAGCCAGTGCGCCACCCCCTCGGGATCCAGCGTGAGCAGTGCCGCGACGTACGGGCGGTCGTTGCCGAGCACGATGCACTGGGACACCAGCGGGTGCGAGCGGACCCGTTCCTCCAGGGCGGCCGGGGCGACGCTCTTGCCGTTGGAGGTCACGAGGATCTCCTTCTTCCGGCCGGTGATCGTCAGATAGCCGTCCTCGTCGAGCCGCCCGAGGTCCCCGGTCGCCAGCCAGCCGTCCTGCAGCACCGCCCCGGTGGCCCGCGGATCGTTGAGGTACCCGGCGAACACGTGCGGCCCGTGCAACCAGACCTCCCCGTCCGCCGCGATGTGCACCGTGGTCCCGGGGATGGGCAGCCCCACCGTGCCGTACTTGGTCGCCCCCGGCGGGTTCGCGGTGGCCGCCGCGCAGGACTCGGTCAGCCCGTACCCCTCGAACACGGTGATCCCCGCGCCCTCGAAGAACAGCCCCAGCTGCCGGGACATCGCCGAGCCCCCGGACATCGCGTGCCGCACCCGGCCGCCCAGCGCCTCCCGCACCTTGCCGTAGACCAGCTTCTCGAACAGCTGGTGCTGCACCCGGATCGCGGCGGAGGGCCCCGGCCCGGTCCCGAAGTGCTTCTGCTCCCGCGCCTCGGCGTACCGTACGGCGGTCTCCACGGCCCGCTCGAAGGGGCCGGTCCGGCCCTCCGCCTCCGCCGTGCGCCGCGCCGCCGCGAACACCTTCTCGAACACGTGCGGCACGGCCAGCACGAACGTGGGCCGGAACGCCGCCAGATCGGGCAGCAGCTGGTCCGCGGCCAGCACCGGCTGGTGCCCCAGCTTGACCCGGGCCCGTACGGCCGCCACTTCGACCATCCGCCCGAAGACGTGGGCGAGCGGCAGGAAGAGCAGGGTGGACGGCTCGTCCTCGGGCCGCGACCGGAACACCGGCTCCCAGCGGGCCACCATCGTGTCCGTCTCGTACATGAAGTTCGCGTGGGTGAGCACGCAGCCCTTGGGGCGGCCAGTGGTCCCCGAGGTGTAGATGACGGTGGCCACCGAATCGGGGGTCACCGCCCGGCGGTGCCGGTGCACCACGCTCTCCGCCATCCCGGCCCCGGCGGCCGTCAGCTCCGCCAGTGCCCCCGCGTCCAGCTGCCACAGCCTGGCCAGCCGCGGCAGCCGGTCGACGACGGAGCCCACGGTCATCGCCTGGTCCTCGTTCTCGACCACGCAGCCGGTCACGCCGGCGTCGTGCAGCATCCACCAGACCTGGTCCGCGGAGGAGGTGGGGTACACCGGCACGGGCTGGGCCCCCACCGACCACAGGGCGAAGTCGAAGAGGGTCCACTCGTACCGGGTACGGGACATGACGGCCACCCGGTCGCCGAACCGGACGCCCTGCGCCAGCAGCCCCTTGGCCAGGGCCAGCACCTCGTCGCGGAACCGCGCCGAGGTCACCTCGACCCAGACCCCGTCCTGCTTGCGGCCGAACGCCACCCGGTCCGGATCCTCCAGCGCGTGGTCGAACACCGCATCGGCCAGCCCGCCGGACGGCGCGGCCGTCACCACCGGAGGCACCGTGAACTCGCGCCGGGGCACCGTGAACTCGCGCAAGGGACCGCTCCTTCCGACCGCTCCTCTCCGCACAGCGCCGTGACGCTACCCCACCCCGGGCCACGGCGGGAGGCAGTCGGAAGATCCGTTGCGAAGCCCTCACCCAGGGCGGCGACCGGGACATCGGCACTGGTCAGGAGTCTGCCGCCGGTTGCTGATGAACGTCCGCGGGATCCCTGCGCGGCGCACCCGGCCCGTCCCGGCGGGGCCACTTGGAAAGGAAGGCTGCGAAAAGACGGCCCCGGAGGCCGGTCCGGCCCGGCCGCGGCGGGCTCCGTTCACGCGGGCCGGCTCAGCGTGGCGGTGGGTGCGGTTGACGCGGGCCGGCTCGGCCGCCGCGGCGGGTTCCGTTCACGCGGGTCGGCTCAGCGTGGCGGTGGGTGCGGTTGACGCGGGTCGGCTCAGCCGCCGTGGCGGGCTCCGTTTACGCGGGTCGGCTCAGCCGCCGCCCGCCCGCCAGGATCGCGGCCGCCAGGGCCTCCGCCGCCGGGGCCGCCGCCCGCGGGGTCCCCGCCCCCTGGAGCAGCGCGAACTCCACCCCGCCCAGATCCGGCAGCCCGGCCCGCTCCGAGACCCGCACCAGCCCCGGCGGGACCAGCCCCCGGGTGTGCGCCATCACGCCCAGCCCCGCCCGGGCCGCCGCGATCAGCCCGCTCAGGCTGCCGCTCGTGCACGCGATCCGCCAGGACCGCCCCTCCCGCTCCAGCACCTCCAGCGCCCGGGCCCTCGTGATGCCCGGCGGCGGGAAGACGATCAGCGGCACCGGCCGCTCGGGGTCCAGGCGCAGCCCCTCCGCGCCGATCCACACCATCCGGTCCCGCCACACCAGCCGCCCCCGGCGGTCCTGCGGCCCGCGCCGCTTGGCCAGCACCAGGTCCAGCCGGCCCGCGGCCAGCCGCTCGTGCAGGGTGCCCGACAGCTCCACCGACAGCTCCAAGTCCACCTCGGGATGGTCGTGCCGGAAGGCCTCCAGGATCTCCGGCAGCCGGGTGAGGACGAAGTCCTCGGAGGCGCCGAAGCGCAGCCGCCCCCGCAGCCGGGTCCCCGTGAACCAGGCCGTGGCCCGCTCGTGCGCGGCGAGGATGGTGCCCGCGAAGCCGAGCATCGCCTCCCCGTCCTCGGTCAGCGCCACGCTGTGCGTGTCCCGCGTGAAGAGCTGCCGGCCGGTGGCCTCTTCCAGCCGCCGTACGTGCTGGCTCACCGTGGACTGCCGCAGCCCCAGCCGCCGCGCGGCCTGGGTGAAGCTCAGCGTCTGGGCCACGGCGAGGAAGGTCCGCAGGTGCACGGGGTCGTACATGCGGCCAGCATACGAGCGCTCATCGCGAAACGTGATGGCAGTCAGCGCTGTGTGCGTGTTTCCCGATGACCGCTCCCGGGGTGACGATGGGGGCGACAGCGCGGCCCGCCCGGGGGCGCGGACCCCAGAGAGCAAGTGAGCGTTCCATGCCCCGCCTCCGCCTGCGCTTCCGCCTGCCCGCCGGGCTGCCGGTGGACCCGTACGTCCTGGCCCTCCTCGGCACCGTGGGCCTCGCCGCCCTGCTGCCCGCCCGCGGTACGGCCGCCGGGCTCGCGGAGGGGGCCGCCACGGGGGCCGTGGCCCTCCTCTTCTTCCTCTACGGGTCCCGGCTCTCGACCCGGGAGGCGCTCGACGGGCTGCGCCACTGGCGGCTGCACCTCGCCGTCCTCGCCGCCACCTTCGCGGTCTTCCCGGTCCTGGGGCTCGCGGCCCGCGGCCTGGTGCCGTACGTCCTGTCCCCGGACCTGTACCGCGGATTCCTCTTCCTCTGCCTGGTCCCCTCGACCATCCAGTCCTCGATCGCCTTCACGTCGATCGCCCGCGGAAACGTTCCCGCGGCCATCTGCGCCGGCTCCTTCTCCAGCCTCGCGGGCATCGTGCTCACCCCGCTGCTCGCCGCGCTGCTGCTCGGCGGCGCCGCGGGCGGCCTCTCCCTCGACTCCCTGCTGAAGATCGTCGTCCAGCTGCTCCTGCCCTTCCTCACGGGCCAGCTCCTGCGCCGCTGGACCGGCCCCTTCCTCACCCGCCACAAGAAGGTCCTCGGGTACGCCGACCGCGGCTCGATCCTCCTCGTGGTCTACAGCGCGTTCAGCGCGGGCATGGCCGCCGGGATCTGGCACCGGGTCGGCGCGGCCCGCCTGGGCGCGCTGTTCCTGACCGAGGCGGTACTGCTCGCCGTGATGCTCGCCCTGACCTCCTGGGGAGCCCGGCGGCTCGGCTTCGACCGGGCCGACCGGATCGCCATCCAGTTCGCCGGCTCGAAGAAGAGCCTGGCCGCCGGGCTGCCGATGGCCAGCGTGCTGTTCGGGGCCCAGGCGAGCCTGGCCGTGCTGCCGCTGATGCTCTTCCACCAGATGCAGCTGATGGTCTGCGCGGTGATGGCCCGCCGACGCGCGCAGGACCCGGCCCCCGACCCGGCCTCCGACCCGGCCTCCGCGCCGCCCGGGGATGTGGCGAAGCTCTCGGCCGCTGCCGGGCACCCCTGACCACCTGGACCGATAGCGTTCCGTGGTGACCTGGATACGGCCCACCGCGGCGCGCCCCTGCACCCTCGTCGTGTGCCGCGGCTGCTGCTGCGGCAACACCCGCAAACAACCCCGGAACCGACCACGCGTGGCAGCTGGAGCGGTTGCGCGCCGCCGCCGAGGAGTCCGGCGGGCGGTTCGCGGTCCGTACGTCCGACTGCCTCGGGCCGTGCGCCCAGGCGAACGTGATCGTCGTACAGCCCTCCACCGAAGGGCGGCAGCGCGGGGGCAGGGCGGTCTGGCTGGGCTGGGCCCTCGGCGACGACGCCACCGACGAGATCCTGGCCTGGGCCGAGGCCGGCGGACCGGGGATCAGTGCGCCACCGGCCGGCCTGGACCTCCAGCGCATCGAACCGCCTGCCGAGGCCCGGCCCGCGCGGGTCCGGCGGGGGCGCCGCTGAGCCGTCCTCCCGGGGGCGGGGGCCCTCGGCGGGCGGCCGCTCGGTTTGATGCGGGGTCCACGCGGGGCTCGTCGGCGAGGGGCTGGGGCCGATCAAGCCCGGCCAGTGATTGATGTACGGGCCCGGGGCAACGCGCCCCCATCCCAGCCCCGCCGGCGTTTGAGGCGCCGGGCCCCATCCCAGCCTCGCCGGCGTTGAGGCGCGGGGGCCCGGGGGCGGAGCCCCCGAAGAGCCCAGCCCGAATCCCTGCGGGGCTTTCCCCTACCCGCCCCTTCCCGAACCGGGGCTCCGCCCCAGACCCCGCGCCTCAAACGCCGGCGAGGCTGGAAGTGTGCCCCGCGAGGCTGGAGTGTGCCCGGCGGGCCTGGAGGTTGCCCCGCGAGGCTGGAGCGTGCCCCGCCGGGGCCGAAGAGCACGTGCCCCGCCGGGGCCTGGAGGTGTGCCGCACGCGCCTCAAACGCCGGCGAGGCAGGCGTGGCCGCTCAGGCTCGTCGGGCCGCAGGCTCGGGCGTCAGGACCCGCTCCGCGCCCGCGTACACGTTCATCGACGCCCCGCGCAGGAAGCCCACCAGCGTGAGACCCGCCTCGGCGGCCAGGTCCACGGCCAGGGAGGACGGGGCGGAGACGGCGGCGAGGACGGGGATGCCCGCCATCACGGCCTTCTGGACCAGCTCGAACGAGGCCCGGCCGGAGACCATCAGCACGGTGGACCGCAGGGGCAGCCGCCCGTCCTGGAGGGCCCGGCCGACGATCTTGTCCACGGCGTTGTGCCGGCCCACGTCCTCGCGCACGTCGAGCAGGGTGCCGTCCGCGTCGAACAGCGCGGCGCCGTGCAGCCCGCCCGTGCTCTCGAACACCCGCTGGCCCTCGCGCAGCCGGTCCGGCAGCTCCGCCAGCAGCTCCGGGGTGACCCGTACCGGATCGGCCGCCAGATCCGGGAACCGGGTCGCCGTGCGCACCGCGTCCAGGCTCGCCTTCCCGCACAGCCCGCAGGAGGAGGTGGTGTACACGTTCCGTTCGAGGGTGACGTCCGGCACCGGGACCCCGGGGGCGAGGCGGACGTCGACCACGTTGTACGTGTTCGAGCCGTCCGCGGTGGCGCCCGCGCAGTAGACGACCGACCGGAGCTCCCCGGCCGCTCCGAGCACCCCTTCGCTGACGAGGAAGCCCGCGGCCAGCGCGAAGTCGTCCCCGGGGGTGCGCATGGTGATGGCGAGCGGCTTCCCGTTCAGCCGTATCTCCAGGGGCTCCTCGGCGACGAGGGTGTCCGGCCGCCGGCTGACCTTCCCGTCCCGGATCCGTACGACCGGGCGGCGCTCGGTGACCCGTCCCATAGTGCTCAGCCCACCCTCTTCTCAGGCACTCCCCGACCCCTCCATTGTCAGGTACGGCCCGGGTGCGGCCGACGGACCGCACGCCGTAGCGGAGTCCGCCGGTCCGCCGTGCCGAGGCGCTCCTCGGGAAGCTCCAAAGATGACCGGCCGAACCTGTGGGATCACATGCCCCTGTACCGGTCGGTAGCAGGCAAAGCTGGGTGGTCCTGTACTGCCGCACGAGGGGGTAAACCGCCCATGACGGGTTCACGTGTGATCGCGCTGGGTCACTACCAGCCCGCCAAGGTCCTCACCAACGCCGACCTCGCCGAACTCGTCGACACCAGCGACGAGTGGATCCGCAGCCGGGTCGGCATCAGGACGCGGCGGGTCGCCGGACCCGAGGACACGGTGGACGAGATGGCCGCGCAGGCCGCGGGCAAGGCCCTGGCCGGCGCCGGGCTCGCCCCCGCCGACATCGACCTGGTGCTCGTCGCCACCTCCACGGCCGTCGACCGCTCCCCGAACATGGCGGCCCGGGTCGCCGCCAAGCTCGGCATGGCCTCGCCCGCCGTCATGGACATCAACGTGGTCTGCTCCGGCTTCACCCACGCGCTGGCCACCGCCGACCACGCCATCCGGGCTGGCTCGGCCACCCGTGCGCTGGTCATCGGCTCGGACAAGATGACCGAGATCACCGACTGGACCGACCGCACCACCTGCGTGCTGACGGGCGACGGCGCGGGCGCCGCCGTGGTCGAGGCCTGCGCCGAGGACGAGGAGCCGGGCATCGGGCCCGTGCTGTGGGGCTCCGTGCCGGAGATGGGGCACGCGGTGCGCATCGAGGGCACCCCGCCGCGCTTCGCCCAGGAGGGCCAGTCCGTCTACCGGTGGACCACCGGCCAGCTGCCGCCGCTGGCCCGCAAGGTCTGCGAGCGGGCCGGAGTGGCCCCGGAGGACCTGGCCGCCGTGGTCCTGCACCAGGCCAACCTGCGCATCATCGAACCCCTCGCCCAGAAGATCGGCGCGGTCAACGCGGTGGTCGCCCGCGACGTGGTGGACTCCGGCAACACCTCCGCGGGCTCGATCCCCATGGCCCTGTCCAAGCTGGTCGAGCGCGGGGAGATCCCCTCCGGCGCCCCGGTCCTGCTCTTCGGCTTCGGCGGCAACCTCTCGTACGCCGGCCAGGTCATCCGCTGCCCGTAGCCGCCGCGCCCGCGGGTCGGCCCTGAGTCGGATCCCCGATTGGCCCTGAGTCGGACCCGCGGTTGGTCCCGCGGGCGGACGCGCGTCCCCCTCCGCGCCGGTGAGCATGGAGGGGAACCGCCCACTCGTCCCTCGGGAGCCCGCCCCATGAGCGCCGCCAAGAACATCGTCCTGACCATCGGCGGAGCCTTCGTCGCCATCGGCTTCGCCACCGCCGTGGCCGTGCCCGCCGCCCAGGACTGGATGGCGAACCGGCACCTGGAGAGCTCCTCGTACGCCACCGGCGCCGAGGCCAAGCAGGCCCGCGCCTCCGTACCGCGCTGGCTCCCGGACGACGCGAAGTCCGTCGAGTACGCGATGAAGACCACCGGTGGCGACCGCCTCCTCAAGGCCACCCTCGCCGACGGACGCCTCCCGGCCGGCTGCACCCCCGCCGCCTCGGACGCGAAGCCCGGCGGCGCCGCCCCGGCCCTCACGGCGGACTGGTTCCCCGAGGACGCCGAGGACCGCGCCACCGCCCGCTGCGGCATCTACCACGCGTACGTCGACGGCAGCACGCTCTACGGCTGGCAGCACGACCGGGAGTGGATCAGCGCGAACAAGACCGCGGCATCGAGCTGACCATCGGATATGTGGTTCGGCCCCACCCCGAACGCCTGGTATTGTTTTCCATGTCGCCGCGGGAGACCGGGGCCGACCACCTAGTCCGGGTGGCGGAATGGCAGACGCGCTAGCTTGAGGTGCTAGTGCCCTTTATCGGGCGTGGGGGTTCAAGTCCCCCCTCGGACACAGAGGAAGACCCCAGCTTCGGCTGGGGTCTTCTGCGTTTTCCGGCACCCGGTGCGTTCCCGCCGCCGATGGGGTGAGCCGGCGGGGCGCCGCGGCGGGGACCGCGGGTGCGCGGCGTACTGTCCGGGCGTGAGCGAAACGGGCGTGGGCGAAACGGGTCGGGCCGGAGCCGGGCAGGTCGTGGACGGGCCCGGGGCGCTGCGGGTGCTTGTGCTGGCGGGATCCTCCCGCGAGGGTTCCGTGAACGCGCGGCTGGCCGCGCTGGTCGCCGGGCAGGTGGAGCGCTCGGGTGCCGTGGCGGACCTCGCGCACATCCGCGAGTTCGAGATGCCCGTGTACGACGGGGACGCCGAGGCGGAGCACGGACCGCCCGAGGGGGCCGCCCTGCTCCGGGAGCGGCTGCTCGCCGCCCAGGCGCTGGTCATCGCCTCGCCCGAGTACAACGCCTCCGTGCCCGGGGTGCTGAAGAACGCGGTGGACTGGGTCTCCCGGTTCCGCCCGCAGCCCTTCAAGGACAAGCAGACCCTGCTCGTGTCCGCCTCGCCCTCCATGGTCGGCGGCAACCGCGGGCTGTGGGCGCTGCGCGTCCCGCTGGAGCACCTCGGGGCGCGGGTCTACCCGGACATGTTCAGCCTCGCCATGGCCCACGCCGCCTTCGGCGAGGACGGGGACCTCACTGATGCGGGGCTGCGCGAGCGGCTCGGGGCCACCGTCGACTCCTTCCTGGCCCTCGCCGAGGCGGACACCCGCTACCTGTGCCTGCAACGGCGCTGGTACGAGTTCCTGGGCGACGAGAGCAGCGCGGCCGTCACCCAGCGCGCCGAGGACTGACCCCCGCGCGGCCGGCGCCGAGCCCCCGCACCCGTGAGGGGCCCGGCCCCCGCGGGCCCTGCGGATCCCGGACCCGCCGGCTCACAGGGCCGCGCCCACCGCCACGAACCCGCAGATCAGCGCGAACAGGATGGCCAGCAGCGGCCACACGAACCGCAGGTACTTGTCGTAGCCGACCTTCGCCAGGGCCACACCGCCGATGGTCACGGCGGTGGTCGGCACCCACAGGTTCATCCAGCCGCTCGCCGCCTGCCAGGCGGTGACCACCACGGCCCGCGAGACCCCGGCGAAATCGGCCAGCGGCGCCAGGATCGGCATGGCGAGCGTGGCGTGGCCCGAGGTGGACGGGATCAGGAAGGCCAGCGGCAGGTTCACCAGGAAGACGATCACCGCGAACAGCCCCGACGAGGTGCCCTTCACCACGCCCTCGATGGAGTGCAGCACGGTGTCCGTCACCTTCGAGTTGTTCATGATCACCGTGACCCCGCGGGCCAGCAGGATCACCAGCGCCGGGGAGATGAAGTCCGCCGCGCCCTGGATGATCGTCGAGCTCAGCTTCTGCTCGCCCAGCCGCGCCACCAGGCCCACCAGCACCGCCGCCACCATGAACAGCGCGGCCAGCTGCGGGAAGGACCAGTCCAGCTCCCACCCGTACGGCTCCGCGTCCGCCTTGCCGGTCAGTGCGCTGGACCAGGGCACCACCGAGAAGATCATGAACGCGAAGACCAGCGCCAGCATGACCAGCACCGCCTTGTGCAGGCCGGTCAGCTCGGGTTCCTCCCCGGCCCCCGCCGCGGCCTGCTCGCGGTCCCCGGGCAGGAACCCGCAGATCGAGCGCGAGGGGTTCTTCTGCACCCGCTTCGCGTACCGGACCACGTACGCGATCGTGACCGCGGTCAGCACGATCCACATCACGAAGCGGAGCGCGATGCCGTCCCCGAGCGAGATGTCGGCGGCCGCCGAGGCCACCCCCGTCGCGAACGGGTTGACGGTCGAGCACAGCACACCGATGCCCGCGCCGAGGATGGAGGCGCCGACCGCGACCAGCCGGTCGTAGCCGAGCGCCAGCATCATCGGGACGAGCAGCCCGTAGAAGCCGAGGGTCTCCTCGGCGAAGCCCTCGACGGTGCCGAGCACCGAGAACGCCACCATCACACCCGCGATGAGCAGCGCCCCGCGTTCGCGCAGCCGGTGGGCCAGCCGGGCGATCCCGCGGTCCAGCGCCCCGGTGGCGAACACCACCGTGATGAACGCGCCGATGGCCAGCACGAACAGGAACACCCCGGCCGCGCCGTACAGGGAGCCCGTCAGATCCGGCCCGACCATGCCGGTCTTCTCGTCCTGGACCCCGTACAGGCCGTTGACCGGAGCGAGGAAGAGGTCGTTCAGCCGGTCGGTGAAGCCCTGCCCGGAGGGCACCCGGTGGTAGGTGCCCTGGACCGGGGCGCCGTTCTCGTTGCGGTCGTACTGCCCGGAGGGGATCAGGAAGGCCAGCGCCCAGACGGCGACGGTGACCACGGCGAGCACGGTCAGCGCGCTCGGGAAGGCGAACTTGCGGCCGCTGCCGCCCGGGCCCTCGGCCGGGAGGTCCTGCGGCTCCGGCGGGCCGGGGGGCGGGGGAGCGGCGGCCGGGCCGGCCGCGGGGCCCGTCATGCCGGACCGCCGTCGCGCGCCCCGAAATCCTCGGCGTACTCGCGTACGAAGGCGCAGAGCGCGACCACGGTGTTGCGCAGCTCGGAGAAGAGCACCCGCTCGTTGGGCGCGTGCAGGTTGCACATCCCGTCCTGGGCGCCGAACAGCAGCACCTCGGCGTGCGGCGCGGCCTTCGCCAAACCGTTGACCAGCGGAATCGATCCGCCGGTCGCCACATAGGAGGGTTTCTCCCCCCAGGCCTCGCGCAGCGCCCGCAGGGCCGCCTGGTACGCCGGACCGCCGGTCACCGCCTCGAACCCGGGGCCGGTGTCCCCGGGCACCACGGTCAGCGGCACCCCGAAGGGCCGCTGCGCCTCCAGGTGCGCCACGAGGGCCGCCCGGGCCTCGACGGGGTCCTGGAGCGGGTGGAAGCGCAGGTTCAGCTTGGCCTTGGCGTACGGGACCACCGCGGAGGCGGCATGGGCCGTGGGCGGGGCGTCCAGGCCGATCACCGTGACGGCCGGGCCGCTCCACAGGCGCTCGCCGAGGGAGCCGGTGCCGGTCAGCGGCATGCCGTCGAGGACCGAGGCCAGCGAGCGGAACTCCGCCTCGGTGTACGTGGTCCCCGTCCACGGCTCGCGGCGCAGCCCGGGCACCGCCACGTCGCCGTGCTCGTCGTGCAGGGTGGCCAGGGCCCGCAGCAGCACCAGCAGGGCGTCGGGGGCGGCCCCGCCGAACTCCCCGCTGTGCCGGGGCTCGGCGAGGGTGCGCACCTCCACGGTGACCTCGCAGGCGCCGCGCAGACCGGTGGTCAGGGTGGGGGTGCCGGGCCGCAGGTTGCCGAGGTCGGCGACGACCACCGCGTCGCAGGCGAAGCGGTCGGGGTCGGTGGGCGGGTAGGTGTCGAAGGCGCTGCCGTACTCCTCCTGGCCCTCGATCACGATCTTGAGGCCGACGGGCGGGCGGCCGCCGTACGCGCGGACCAGGCCGAGCAGGGCGATCACGTTCGACTTGTCGTCCGCGACCCCGCGGGCCCGCAGCCCGGCGGAGTCCCCGGAGCCGATCGCGGTGGGCTCGAAGGGCGGGGACCGCCACAGGCTCACGTCGCCGGGGGGCTGCACGTCGTAGTGCGCGTACAGGAGCACCGTCGGGGCCCCGGGGGCGGGCGGCGGGATCTCCGCGAAGACGGCGGGCGCGGTGTCCGGCAGGTCGAGGCGGGTCACTTCGGGCACCCCGGCCTCGCGGAACAGCCGTGCCACCAGGTCGTGCGCCTCCTGCACGGGCTCGGGCGGGAACCCGGGGAAGGCGATCGAGGGGATGGCCGTGAGGCGTTCCAGATCGGCCCGCAGACCGTCCATCAGGCCGTCGACCCTGGCTTCCAGTTCCACGCCGTACCGTCCTCGGGGTCCGTGAGCTGCGGGTGCGGTCATCGCGCGGGATCTCGCGCGGCGCAGCTGTCCTTGGGGTCCTGGGTGCCTTGGGCGCGCCCCAGGTGTCCTTGGGCCGAGTCTGGGCCGGGCGGGGGCGGGGCGCCCCGCTGGACTGGCCCGGCCGGGTGACGGGAGCGGCGGGCGCCCCGTGTCGAAACCGGGCCTTGATCGTTTCTTCTCCGGGAGCCACCACGCCGTGGTGCGCCGGAGCGGACGGGGAGGACACGCGGTGGACGGATGGCGCCATCTCGCCGGAGCCGGCATCGCGGCCGTGCTCGCGCCGCTCGCGGCGGGTGCCGGGACGGCCGCGGCGGCCGAACCCCCGGCCGGCAGTCCGGCCGGCTGGTCCACGCCCGATGCCGGGGTCTGCTTCACGGGGCCGGAGGACGGCTCCGGCCGGCGCCGCCTGGCCGTGTGGGCGCACCGCGGCGAGGGGGCCGGGGGCCGCTGGGAGGGCGCCGTCATGGAGGCGGACGCCGAGGCGGGACCGCGGACCCTGACGGCCTGGTCGGTGCCCGGCCGGGGCACGGCGGGTGCCGGGTCCGGGCCCGCCGGGCGGCCCGGACCGGCGGTGCCGGCCGCTGCGTACGGCGCAGCCGGTACCGGCGGGCCGTACCCGCACGGCGTGCGGGGTGCCGGGTGTCCGGCCGCCGCGCCGCCCGTCCGGCCGGCGCCCGCGCCGCAGGTCGTACCGCCGGAGCCGGGGCCGCGGCCGCCGCAGCCCCCGGTCCCGCCCGAGGTGCGGCCGCCCCGCGCCGTGCGGCCGGCCGCCCCCGCGCCGGCCGAGCCGCAGGCGCCCCCCGCGGCCCCGCCGCCCGTACCGGCCCCGGTCCCGGCGGTCCTGCCCCCGGCGCCGGAGCCCGCGCCGGAGCCGGCCGCGGCGCCGCCCGCCCCGGCACCGCCCGCGCCCCGCGTGCGGCCGGTGGCGGCGGAGCCCGCGGCCTTCCGCGTACGGCCGTACCGCTCGGCGGTGGTGCGCAGCCCCCGCACCGGCGGTCTGTCGACGATGACCCTGATGCTCGTCGTCACCACCCCCGCCGTGCTCGCCGCCGCCACCCTGCGGCCGCGCTCGAAGAGCCGCGGCTCCTCCTGACGCGGTGTACGTCTCGTTCCGCTTCCTCAGCCCGATCCCTCTCGGAGTTCCCCCGTGTCCCAATGGCTGGTCCTGGCCCTGACCATCGCGCTCGCCTGCGCGCTCGTCCTGTTCTTCACGACCCTGCGGCACCGCAGGGTGTCGGAGGACGAGGACACCAGTGAGACCCCGGACGTCATCGAGTACATGACGATGATGGTCGGCGTGGTCTACGCGATCGTGCTGGGACTGGCCATCGCCGGGGTCTGGGAGGCCCGCGGTGCGGCCGAGGACAACGTGCGGCGGGAGGCGCAGGCCCTGTACGAGGTCACCCAGCGGGCCGATGTCTACCCGGCGGCGGTCCGCGACCGGATCCGCGGGGAGGTGGACGCGTACGTCACGCACACCGTCGCCGTCGACTGGCCGCGCATGGCGGACGACAAGCCGCCGACCGGGAAGGGGACCGAGCTCCTGGGGCGGCTGCGCAGCGACGTCACCCACCAGGCCCCCGCCAACGAGCTCCAGGCGCAGGCCTACCAGCCGCTGCTGGACCAGATCGCCACCGCGGACGACGCCCGCCACGCGCGCACGCAGAGCGATGCGACCACGCTGCCGGGGGTGGTCTGGTTCGGCCTGCTGACGGGTGCGCTGGTGACCGTCGGGCTGATCTTCACCCTCCAGATCCGGCGCTCGGGGCGGGAGCTGCTGCTCGCGGGCCTGTTCAGCGGGCTGATCGTGTTCCTGCTGTTCCTGGTGTGGAGCTTCGACGCACCGTTCGGCCGGGACGGGATCGATTCGGCGGCCCCGTTCGCGGACCTCTTCCCGGCCGCCGCCCAGGCGGCCGCGGCCCGCTGAGCCCGTACCCGCAGCCGTACCCCTACCCGTACCCCTACCCCTACCCGTACGCGCCCCCGCACTGCTGCCCGCCCGGGACCCCGGCCCGACTCACGCCTCGGCCGGGGTCTCGGCGTCCGCGCGGTGTGTCTCCGGCTGGATACCAGCGCTCATGAAGCGGAGTTCGGACGCAGTGAGCGGGGGCTCGGTCAGTGGGGGCAACTGCGGTCCGCGCAGGGCGTGCCACAGGACTCTGGGCCGGACCAGCGTGGTCAGCGGGGCCGACAGGGTCATCACCTCCGTCAGCGCCGTCGCCACGTGGAAGTCCCCGGTCGCCGTCAGCACCAGCCGGTCGACGTAGCGCGCAAGGAGCCGATCGGCCAAGGTCGGGGTCTTGCCGGTCACCCCCGGGTAGAAGATGTCCTGCCCGGTGGCCAGCCCCCAGGCCACCGACACCGGGAGGGCCACGGCCCGCTGGACCCGGCGCGCCAGCCCCGGTGCGCGCAGCCGGCCGGTCCGCGGACCCGGCTCCGCGTCCAGCGCGTCACGCAGCGCCCGGGCGGACTGGGCGGCCACCGACATGCCGTGTCCGTAGACCGGGTTGTAGGAGGCGACCGCGTCTCCCACGACGAGGAAGCCCTCGGGCCAGACCCGGGCCTTTTCGTAGAAGCGCCGCCGGTTGGCCGTGTTGGCGAAGGTGGTGACCCCGGTCAGCGGCCGCGCGTAGGCCAGCAGCTCGGCCACCAGCGGGTGCCGGGCCGCACGCGCGTACTCCTCGAAGGCATCCGCATCGCCGGTCGGCTGGGCACCCCGGGTGCCGATGAGCGTCACCAGCCAGCGCCCGCCCTCGACCGGCAGCAGGGTCACGGCCTTGCCCGGCAGCCGCGCAGTGGCCACCGACTGCACGTTGACGACGGGGAACTCCTCGGTCCCGGCCGGGGCCTGGTACATGCGGCTGGCATAAACGAGGCCGGAGTCCACCACCTCTTCGCGCACGGCCGGCAGGCCGGCCTCCCGAAGCCACTGCGGCGCCTGGCTCGCACGGCCGCTGGCCTCCACGACGAGGGCGGCCGTGAGCTCCCGGGCGGGACCGTCGTGGGGGCTGATGCGGACGCCTGTGATCCGACCGGCATCGCCGAGCAGGCCCCGTACGCGCGTCTGCTGGAGCACGTGCACGTGGGGCAGGCTCGTCACCAGGTCGCGAACCACCCAGTCGAGCAGCTGGCGGGTGCAGGCGATCAGGTGGTGGGTGGGCCGCCAGCGCCGGTACCAGCCGCCGGGGGAGAAGGCCACCATGCCCGCGGTCAGCGGGACCCGTCGGGCGCCCGCGGCGAGCAGCCTGTCGGTGATCCCCGGCAGCAGGTCCTCCATCGCATCGGCGCCGCCACACCACAGAACGTGGGCGTGTCGGCCCTGGGGCAGGAAGGCGCGCGGTTCGGGCCCGGTGGGCAGCGAGTCGCGTTCGACGATGGTGACCCTGCCGGTGTACGGGGCCAGTGCAGCGGCCGTGAGCATGCCGGCCAGGCCGCCGCCGATGACTACGGCCCCGCCACCCGGCACCGGTTCCGCCCCTTGCGGCAGGGGTGGCTTCTCCTGGGGCTGCGCTTCACTCATGGATGGCCGCTTTCGTGCTGGCCGCCCGGCGGCGGACCTCTTCGACGATGTGGGACCGCAAGGCGAGGGAGATCATCTCCAGATCGCGGTTCCCCTCTGGGGCATCCGGCGTGTACGCGTCGGCCGCTCCGATGACCTTCTCCTCCGGGTCGGCGGCGCGCGCCGCGACCGCCGCCGCAATCATGGCGGCCTCGGCGGCCGCGGCCGCCGGCGCGAGCTCGGCTCCCGAGGCGAGGACCGAGGCGCGGACCCGGTCGCGCAGGGCACGGTCGAAGTACGGGTCGAGGTGCAGCAGGCCGTCGTGGATGTCGGCCATGCGCTGAAGGACCCGCAGGTCCGGGGAGGACCACCAGGAGATCCGTACCAGGCGGGCTCCGTGCGGCATGACCGGCCGCAGTTCGCGCCACAGGGGGCCCAGATGCCGGTACGTGGCCCAGGTGCGCCAGTCGGCCGACAGCCGCTGCACCACGAGCGGCAGCACGAAGCCGGTGCCGATGAGCAGGGCGGAAAGGGAGGCGACGGGCGGGGCGACCCGGGTGCTGAGGAAGTCGAGGTCCTCGCCGAACCACCGGGCGATCACGGCGGTGAACTTCGCGGCGTCGAAGACGAGGTTCAGGATGAACCCGGCCACCATCAGCATGAGCCCGTGCCGCAACGATCCCGAGACGTGCAGGGACCAGCGGCGGCACAGGACGGTCATCACCACGGCTGCCACGGTGTGCGCGACCAGGTACACCAGGATCATCTCGCGGATGAAGGGTGTGTTCGCGTAGTAGGTGTCGAGGTCGACGAGCCGCTCGACGGGGGCGTCGCCGAGTGCGAAGAGCACGATCAGCGCCACGATCACCGTGGCGTACGCCCCGAAGCACAGCCGGGAGGCCCGCCGCGTGCGGTCCTCGGGACCGCCCCGCCAGTTGATGAGCAGCAGCAGGCATGATGCGCTGAACGCCGTCAGGATGCAGTACACCAGCGGGGCCGAGATGTTCGGCACCCCGGTGATGCGGTTGACCTCCGAGATGGTCGGGGGCGCGGCGAAGAAGAAGACCGAGCTGGCCACCAGCAGCAGGATGCTGACGGCCCGTACGAGCGGGTCGCGCCAGTCGCGCATGAGGCCGGGCAGCTTGCAGGCGAACGCGACCACCAGCACGCCGGCAGGTATGTAGAAATCGAGACCTTTCAAGGGTGCACTCAGCCTCGCGGACCGCGGTAACCGAGTGAGGCCTCGATGCGCCCGGCGAGCTTGTCGCGCTCGGTGGGGGCCCGGCCGGCCGAGCCGGCCAGCCAGGAGCGGCACTTGCTGCCCAGGAGGAGGCCGAAGGTCTCCGCCTCGGTCTCCTCCGAGACGTCGGCCCGGGTGCGGGCGGCCACGCTGCGGACCGTCTCGCTCAGGTCCGCCTCGTCGGACAGCAGGCGGGCGGCCACGGCCGCGCCGTCCACGTGGTGGCTGCAGTGCCCGGCCTTCATGTGCCACAGCTCGTGGCCGAGGATCACCAGCTGGTGGTCCGGGGCCGTGCGCTCCTCGATGACCACGAGGTCGCGGTCGGCCATGTCGAGCCACAGGCCGCTGGCCGTCCCGGGCGGGAACGAGGCCATGCGGAACTGCACGGGGCGCCCGCGGTGCCGGCTCATGCCCGCGCACAGCGCGGCGTAGAGGTCCGCGGGTTCCGCGGGAGCGGGCAGCCGGATTCCGGCCACGAGCTCCCCGCACAGCCGCCGCTGCTCTCTGCCTATGCTCACCGTTCTCCCCGTCGGAGCGGACCCGGATCATGAACTCTGCAACGCACTCTCGGGACCCACCCTCTCCCTGTTCAGGTGTCGGTGGGTTTGACGCTTTCCAGCAGCATGTCCAGCCACTCCGTGACCTTGTCCCGGTGTTTGTCGCTGGGCAGTTGCGCGGCTCGCCAGGCGATCCCGCGCACCCCGTGGTCCTGGAGGAGCCGGGCCAGCGGATCGTCCGCGGCGGGGGGCTCCGCCGGTACGGTCTCCCGTTCGCGGCCCGCGAAGTCCTGGAGCAGCTGCTGCTCGGTGCGCTGGAGGGCGTCGGTGAGGGCGTCGGCGTCGTGTGCCGTCAGGAAGCCGGCGTGCACCCCGAAGAACCGCTGGATCGCGTCGCAGTGCTCCATGGTCGGGCGGCGGTCGCCGTTGATCAGGGCGCCCGCCTGCTGCCGGGACATGCCCGCTCCGTCGGCGATCTCCTGCTGCGTGTACCGGCGGCCGTTGGGCTTGACGCGGGTGCGCCGCAGCAGGTCGAGCCGCTGGAGGAAGCGGGCCTGGAGGTCGGGTTCGCCGGCCGGACGGCCGTCGAGGAGGGCCCGGACCACGTCCGCGGGCACCCCCGAGGCGTCCGAAAGTCGCCTGAGGTCGAAGACCTCGCTCTGGGACCGTCCGAGTTTGCCCGCGAGTTCGGCGACGCGCGCGGCAGTGGCCGCCAGAGGTCCGGTGGCCACTGGGACGGTTGCCTGGAAGCCGTCTGTCACCAGTGGTTCTCCTAGATCACGCGAGGTTGGTACGGGCACGCGGTTGGCCTCTGGAGGCTAACCGCTTCCCCGCCGTACGGCTAGAACTTGCCACAGCTGTGGCGCGAATGAGGTGTCAACGGGCTGGAATTGCCACAATAGTTGACACTGTCTTGCCGTCGGTAGCAGGATCGCCACACGGAAATGAAGATCGCAGACCGTGAGAAGGGGGAGCTCCCGGTGTCACATCTCGCAGCCGTGGGCCCATCCGAGGCCCTCGCGCGGTCCGGCCAGGAGCGCCTGGCGGGCGAAGAGCCCGTACGCGGAGCCGTCCGGTCGGAGCGCCGCAAGGCACTCCTGCGGCAGCGCCGCGAAGAGCTCGGCCTCAGCCAGGAAGACGTGGCCGCCCGCCTCGGCATCAGCGTCCGCGCCTACGGAAACTGGGAACGCGGCCTGGTCAAGGAGTGGAACGACCGCAAGCTCCTCGCCCTCGCACAGGCCCTGGAAATGAGCGAACGCCAGCGGTTCTGGCTGTTCCGGGTGCTCGTGGACCGCGACCCGCCCCAGTCCTGGCGGCCCGCCGAGGACAGCCGGCTCCCCGAGGACCCCGTGCAGCGCGACTACCTGCGCGACTACGCGGCCGTCATGGAATCCGTCCCGTACCCCTCCTTCCTGGTCGACCGCCGCTGGGACGTCGCGCTCACCAACTCCGCCTTCGACCAGCTCTTCCAGACCGTCCGGCCGCACCCCACGGCGCTGCCCGACGACAACTTCCTGCGCTTCGTGCTCTTCCACCCCGACGCGGCCGCGGTCCTGGAAGACCACGAGCCCGCCTGGTGCGTCCCCCTGCTCGCCCGGTTCGCCGCCACCCTGGCCGCGGACCCCGAGGACCAGGGCCTGCGCAGCATCCGCCAGGACATCGCGCACGACCCCTTCATGGAGGCCGCGTACCGGTACGGCGTCCCGCACTGGCTCGCCGCCAACGGGCCCGACGCGGCCCGCGAGGACGGCGCCGTGCTCGCCGTCCGCCACCCCGACCCGCGCTGGGGCGCCACCCGCTGCCGGGTGCTGGCCGAATCGGGCCCGCTCCTCGACGCCATGGGCCTGACCAGGATCACCTTCGTGCTCTCCGCCCCCCAGGGCGGCCCGGCCGGGGTCCCCGTGGGCGGCCCCGGCGCCACCCCCGTCCCCACCGCCCCGCGGCTGCGCGCCGTGCCCCCGCTGGCGGACTGAAGCCGGGCCATGCCACAGCTGTGGCACGGATCCGGCCGCCGCCGATGCCACAGCTGTGGCACCGGCCGCGACCGCACCCGTACCCCGCGGCCGTCGGCGAGACTGTGCCGAGCACGGTGGCACCGCACCGTGCCGGGCGAAAGGGCGGACCGCACGTGAAACTGACGATCCTCGGCGGCGGCGGATTCCGGGTGCCGCTGGTCTACGGGGCCCTGCTCGGCGACCACGCCGAGGGCCGCGTCGACCGGGTCGCCCTCTACGACCGCGATCCGGCCAGGCTGGCCGCCATCGCCCGGGTCCTCGCGGAACAGGCCGAGGGGATCCCCGACGCCCCCCGGGTCACGGCCACCGAGGACCTGGACGAGGCCCTGCTCGGGGCCGACTTCGTCTTCTCCGCCATCCGGGTCGGCGGACTCGACGGACGCGCCGCCGACGAGGCCATCGCCCTCGGCGAAGGAGTGCTCGGCCAGGAGACCACCGGCGCGGGCGGCATCGCGTTCGGACTGCGGACCGTGCCCGTGGCCCGGGAACTCGCCCGCCGCATCGCCCGGGTGGCCCCCGAGGCCTGGGTCATCAACTTCACCAATCCGGCCGGGCTGGTCACCGAGGCCATGGCCGGACTCCTCGGCGACCGGGTCATCGGCATCTGCGACTCCCCGGTCGGCCTCGGCCGCCGCATCGCCCGCCTGCTCGGCGCCGACCCCGCGAAGGCCCGCATCGACTACGCCGGCCTCAACCACCTCGGCTGGGTGCGCGGGCTGTGGGTCGACGGCCGCGACGAACTGCCCCGCCTGCTGGCCGACCCGGAGCTGCTCGGATCCTTCGAGGAGGGCCGCCTCTTCGGGGCGGACTGGCTCCGCTCCCTGGGCGCGATCCCGAACGAGTACCTCCACTACTACTACTTCAACCGCGAGGCGGTCCGCGCGTACCGGGAGGCCGGGCAGACCCGCGGGGCCTTCCTGCGCGACCAGCAGGCCCGGTTCTACGCCGAGGCCGCCGAGCCCGGCACCAAGGCGCTGGCCGCCTGGGACCGCACCCGCGCCGAGCGGGAGGCCACGTACATGGCCGAGAACCGCGAGGCGGCGGGGGCCGGCGAGCGCGAGGAGGCCGACCTGGAGTCCGGCGGCTACGAGCAGGTGGCCCTCGCCCTGATGCGGGCCATCGCCCGGGACGAGCGGACCACCCTGATCCTCAACGTCCGCAACCGCGGCACCCTCGCCCTGCTCGACGAGGACGCCGTGATCGAGGTGCCCTGCCGGGTCGGCCGGGACGGGGCCCGGCCCGAGCCCGCCGACCCGCTGCCGGGCCACGCCGCCGGGCTGGTCACCTCGGTGAAGGCCGTCGAACGGGAGGTGCTCGACGCGGCCGAGAGCGGTTCGCGCAGCACCGCGGTCAAGGCCTTCGCCCTGCACCCGCTGGTGGACTCGGTCGCGGTGGCCCGCCGGCTCGTCGACGCGTACACGGCGGCCCATCCAGGGCTGGCGTACCTGCGCTGACGGCGCCTGCGCCGGCGTCCGTACGCCGACGTACGTGCGGCGACGTACGGCGGGCGGCCCGGTCGGGGGCGCTGCGGTCAGGGGGCCGCGGCGCCCTGACCGGGTCCTCCGTACGGCCCAGTGCCGCATGCGGTGCTCACCCGTCCGTGTGAGGGTCCAGGTGTGACCACAGTCTCCGGGACCCGCACCGGGCCGGCCCCCGCCGGCGGGCCCGCGCCGCCGCCCGTCCTGG
Organism: Streptomyces sp. NPDC030809; assembly: GCF_055572195.1. Taxonomy (NCBI): domain Bacteria; kingdom Bacillati; phylum Actinomycetota; class Actinomycetes; order Kitasatosporales; family Streptomycetaceae; genus Streptomyces; species Streptomyces sp. NPDC030809. Next base: position 7,841 of record NZ_JBVIDV010000037.1, on the reverse strand, counting down.
ACCGGCGGCGGCGCAACGTGGTGTTCGGCACCATCATGCTCGGCGTGCTGCTGGCCGCCCTCGACCAGACCATCGTCGGCACCGCCCTGCCCACGATCGTGGCGGACCTCGGCGGCGCGGAGCACATGTCCTGGGTCGTCACCTCGTACCTGCTGGCCGAGACCGTGGCCACCGTGCTGGTCGGCAAGTTCGGCGACCTCTTCGGGCGGAAGGTCATCTTCCAGATCTCCGCGGTCGTCTTCATCACCGGATCGTTCCTCTGCGGCCTGTCCGCCAACATGACCCTCCTGATCGTGTGGCGCGGGCTCCAGGGCATCGGCGCCGGCGGCCTCATGGTCACCTCCATGGCCCTGATCGCCGACGTGGTGCCCCTGCGCGAACGCGGCAAGTACCAGGGCGCGATCGGGGCCGTGTTCGGCGTGGCCACCGTCATCGGGCCGCTGCTCGGAGGGCTGTTCACCGACCACCTCAGCTGGCGCTGGGCCTTCTACGTCAACGTGCCGGTCGCGGTCCTCGTCGTGGCCGCCGCCGCCCGCACCATCCCCGCCGTACGCTCCGCCGCCCGCCCCGCCATCGACTACCTCGGCATCGCCCTGGTCGCCCTGGGCTCCAGCGCCCTGATCCTCGCCACCAGCTGGGGCGGCAACGAGTACGCCTGGGGCTCGGGCACCGTCATCGGGCTGTTCGCCGGCGGTCTCCTCGCCCTCGCCCTGTTCTGCCTGGCCGAGACCCGGGCCGCCGAACCGATGCTCCCCATGCGGCTGTTCCGCAACCCGGTCTTCACCGTCTGCTCGGTCCTCAGCTTCGTCGTCGGCTTCGCCATGCTCGGCGCGATGACCTTCCTGCCGACCTACCTCCAGTACGTGGACGGGGATTCGGCCACCGTCTCCGGCGTACGCACCCTCCCGCTGGTCATCGGCCTGCTGATCGCCTCCGTCTTCAGCGGCAACGTCACGAGCAAGACCGGCCGCTACCGGGTCTTCCCCATCGCCGGCTGCCTGGTCATGGGGCTCGGCCTCCACCTGCTCTCGCTGATGGGCCCGGGCACGGGCGCCTGGCCGGAATCGCTGTACATGTTCGTGCTCGGCGCCGGCATCGGCCTGTGCATGCAGGTCCTCACCATCGCCGTGCAGAACACCGTCGAGTACGCGGACCTCGGCACCGCCACCTCCGGGGTCACCTTCTTCCGCACCCTCGGCAGCTCCTTCGGCACCGCCGTCTTCGGCACCATCTACGGCAACACGCTGCGGCCCCGGCTCGCGGAAGGGGTCGCCGAGGCGGCCCGGGCCACCGGCACCGATCCGGCCGTGCTCGGCCGGGCCGCCGGCAGCCCCCAGGGCGTGCACGGGCTCACCCCCGAACAGGCCGGGCCGGTCATCGCGGCCTACGCGGACACCCTCCAGACGGTGTTCCGGTGGACCGTGCCGGTGGCCGCGGTCGGCTTCCTCGTGGCCCTGTTCCTCAAGCAGGTGCGGCTGCGCGACAGCGCCCGGGCCGGCTCCACGGACATGGGCGAGGGCTTCGCCTCCCCGGTCGCCACCGGGGACTCCGCCAAGCTGCTCGAACTGGCCGTGGCCAAGCTCGTACGGGGCATGGGCCCGGACCAGGCCCGGGCCATCGTGGCCGGATCCGACACGCGGCTGGACATGGCGGGCGCCTGGGCCGTGATGCAGGTGGACCTCATGACCCGCACGGTGGGGCACGCGAGCCTCGGTCTGATCGCGGCCCGCCGCGCCCTGCCGCCCGAGGTGCTGGTCCCGGTCTTCGACCGGATGGTCGAGGAGGGCTTCCTCACCCGCCAGAACGGCTACTTCGCGCACACGGCGGCGGGCGAGCGCGAGGCCCGGACCATCTCGGAGGCATGGGCCGAGTGGCTCTCCGACCAGCTGGAGAAGGACCGCGGCCGCCCGCGCAGCGCCGAACTCCGCGCCGCAGCCGACGCCATCGCCAAGCGCCTCCTCGCAGAAGACCTCACCGACGGCGGCTTCGGCCCGCGGCTGCGCGCGGCGGCGGGCACGGGGGGCAGGTCCGGGGGCTGACGGCGTGGCGGCCGTGGGGCGCGGGCGGTGCGGTACGGCGTACGGGCGGGGGTGTCGCGTGCGGGCCGCGGGTACGGCAAGGGCTGTACGGCAAGGGCTGCCGGGTACGGCGTACGGTCGCGGGGTACGGCGTACGGGCGGTGGCCGGGCTCAGGGCCCCGCGACCGGGTACGTGTGCGAAGGGACCCGGGACAGGTCCAGCCGCAGGTCCGGGCGCCAGGCCTGGAGCACCGTGGCGGAGGGCCCGTACAGCCCGGCCGGGATCCGCTCCGGCTCGAACCAGCACCAGCGCACGATCTTGTCGGGCTCCGTGACCTCCGGCCGGCCGGTCGCCGAACCGGTCACCACGGCCGCCGTCAGCCTGGTCACCCCGGCCTTGGCGCCGACGAGCACCGCGAGCACCCGGATCCCGGCCGGGTCGGCGACCAGCGAGGTCTCCTCGGCCAGTTCGCGCGCGGCGGCCTCCTCGAAGCCCTCGCCCGGATCGGTCTTGCCGCCCGGCAGCTCCCAGCGCCCGTCGTGGGCCTGCCCGAGCAGCACCCGCCCGTCGGACCCGACCACGACCACCCCGACCCCGACCACCGCATTGGCCGCGGGCCGCGCCCGCTCCGGCCGCTCCGCCCCGGATCCGCCGGCGGTGGGGACGGACTGTGCGCACATGGGAGAACCTCCGCTCGGACGGGACCCCGATCCTCGCACGCCCGTCAGCCCGCCCGCGGCACCCGGGGTGCCGGCCTCAACCGCGGGGCCGGCGACAACCGGGGTGCCCGGCGCTACTTTCCCTTCGTGCCGAGCACCTCGGCGAGGTCGTAGCGCACGACCTCCTCCAGTTGGGCGTACGTGCAGGACTCCGGGGTGCGGTCGGGGCGGGGGCGTTTGAACTGGGCCGTGTGGCGGAAGCGGTCGCCCTCCATGTGGTCGTAGCCGACCTCGATGACCAGTTCCGGGCGGAGCGGCACCCACGAGAGGTCCTTCTTGCCGGACCAGCGGCTCGTCGCCCCCGGCAGCCGGGCGGTCTCGTGGGCGGTCTCGTCGGCCCACGCGCCCCAGGGGTGCTCGGCGAGGGCGTCCGGGGGCATCCGCAGCGGTTCCAGTTCCGCCACCAGCTCGGCCCGGCGCTTCATCGGGAAGGCCGCGCAGACGCCGACGTGCTGGAGGGTGCCCTGCGCGTCGTACAGGCCGAGGAGGAGGGAGCCCACCACCGGGCCGGACTTGTGGAAGCGGTACCCGGCCACCACCACGTCGGCGGTCCGCTCGTGCTTGATCTTGTACATCAGCCGGGCGTCCGGCCGGTACGGGAGGTCCAGCGGCTTGGCGACCACCCCGTCCAGCCCGGCCCCCTCGTACGCCGAGAACCACTCCTCGGCGAGGGCGGGATCGGTCGTGGCGGGGGCCAGGTGCACCGGCGGCCGGGCCCCGCGCAGGGCCTCGACGAGGGCGGCGCGGCGCTCGGCGAGCGGGGTGTCGAGCAGCGCCGCGTCCCCGAGGGCCAGCAGGTCGAAGGCCACGAAGGCGGCCGGGGTGCGCTCGGCGAGCGTCGCCACCCGGGAGGCCGCGGGATGGATGCGCTCGGTGAGCCGGTCGAAGTCCAGCCGGCCGCCGTAGACGATGACGATCTCGCCGTCCACGACGCAGCGCTCGGGCAGGTTCTCCCGCAGGGCCGCCACCAGCTCGGGAAAGTACCTGGTCAGCGGCTTTCCGGTGCGGCTGCCGAGGACGATCTCCGGGCCGTCGCGGTGCACGATCGCCCGGAACCCGTCCCATTTGGCCTCGTACTGCATCCCCGGCGGGATCCGCGCCACGGACTTGGCCAGCATCGGCTTCACGGGCGGCATCACGGGGAGATCCATGGCTCGATTCTGCGGGGCGCCGGGCCGGACCGCCCGGCGGCGCGGCGCCCTCCCGGTGTGCGGGCGGCGCGGTGCGCGCCTACCGTGGCGCACATGGGTACTGCGCGTACTGCGGTGGAACTGGACGCCGGCGGGCGGACGGTACGGCTGTCCAGCCCGGAGAAGGTGTACTTCCCCGAGCGGGGGCTGACCAAGCTGGACGTGGCGCAGTACTACCTGGCGGTGGCCGACGGGATCACCCGCGCGCTGCGGAACCGGCCCACCACCCTGGAGCGCTACCCCGACGGGGTGACCGGCGAGTCCTTCTTCCAGAAGCGGGCCCCGAAGAACCTGCCGGACTGGATCCCCACCGCGCACATCGAGTTCCCCAGCGGCCGCAGCGCCGACGAGATCTGTCCCACCGAGCCGGCCGCCGTGCTGTGGGCCGCGAACCTGGGCTGCCTGACCTTCCACCCGTGGCCGGTGCGCCGCGAGGACACCGACCGGCCCGACGAGCTGCGCATCGACCTGGACCCGCAGCCGGGTACGGACTACCACGACGCGGTGGCCGCCGCCCACGAACTGCGGGGGCTGCTGGACGAGCTCGGGCTGCGCGGCTGGCCGAAGACCTCCGGCGGGCGCGGTCTGCACGTCTTCGTGCCGATCGAGCCGCGCTGGACCTTCACGGAGGTACGGCGCTGCGCGATCGCGCTGGGCCGCGAGCTGGAGCGGCGGATGCCGGGCCGGGTCACCACGGCCTGGTGGAAGGAGGAGCGCGGGGAGCGGATCTTCGTCGACTACAACCAGACGGCCCGGGACCGCACCATCGCCTCCGCCTACTCGATCCGCCCGCGCCCGCACGCCCCCGTGTCGGCCCCGCTGCGCTGGGACGAGGTGGACTCCGCGGAACCGCGCGACTTCGACATCGTGACCATGCCGGCCCGGTACGCCGAACTCGGCGACGTCCATGCCGACATGGACGAGCACGCCTTCAGCCTGGACGCCGTCCTGGAGCTGGCCGACAACGATCGCGATGCGCGCGGCCTGGGCGACATGCCGTATCCGCCCGACTATCCGAAGATGCCGGGCGAGCCGAAGCGGGTGCAGCCGAGCCGGGCGAAGCACGAGGACTGAGGGCGCGCGGGGGACGGGCGTGGGGGAGGAGGGGGCGTCCGGGTGTTCGGACGCTGCCGCCTCCTGAGCTCAAAACAACACGAACGATCGTGCTAACATCTCGGCGTTCCGAAGGTTCCGCCCCGTCGGGCGCGCCTTCGCCGTCCCGAGGAGATCCGGAGAACCGGGCATGCACCCCATGGCTTCACTCCTGAGCGCCACCCTCAACATCGGCTCCGCCGTCGCGCCGCGGCTCGCCGGGCGCGCCGCCTTCGCCCTCTTCGTCCGGCCGCTCGGCAGGGCCCGGCTGAGGCCCGAGGAGGCGGACCTGTTCGCCCGGGCCCGGCGCGGACGCATCGAGGTGGACGGCGTGGCCGTCACCACCTACCAATGGGGGGACGGCCCACGGCCCGTGCTGGTGGTGCACGGCTGGTCCTCGCGCGCCTCGCGCTTCTCCGGCTTCGTGCAGGGCCTGCTGGAGGAGGGGCACAGTGTGGTCTCCTTCGACGCGCCGGGTCACGGGGAGTCCGCCGGGCGGGCCACCAACATCCGCCAGATGCGCGACGCCATCCGGCAACTGCACGCCCGGCACGGGGACTTCGGTGCCGTGCTGGCCCACTCCATCGGGGTGCTCGCCACCTTCTTCTCGCTGCGCGACGGGGTCCGTGCGGACCGCATCGCCGCCCTCGGCGGGGTGGCCGAATTCGACCACCTCGTACGCCGGTTCAGCGCCATGCTCGGGCTGCGGGGGCGGGTGGGCAGGGTGCTGCGCGGGCACATAGAGCGGAAGGTCTTCGCCGGCGAGCCCGGCATCTGGCCGCGGCTGGAGGCCACGTACCGGCCCGAGGAGGTCCCCGGGCCCGTCCTGCTCGTCCACGATGCCGACGACGACGTGGCCGCACCCGCCCAGTCCCGCCTGATCGCCGCCGCGTACGGGGACCGGGCCCGGCTGGTCGAGACCCGCGGTCTCGGCCACCGGCGCATCCTGCACGACCCGGAAGTCATCGCCTGCGCGGTGGAGTTCCTGACCGGGGGTCCGCGTCCGGGCGGGGTGGGTCCGGCGGGTCCGGCCTCGGGGGCCTCGGCCGCGGCTGGGGGCCGCTCGACCCCGGCTCCGGTCTCGGCTTCGGCTTCGGTCCCGGCTCCGGCTTCGGCTTCGGGTTCGGTCCTGGCCGCGGAGGAGGTTGCGCGATGACCGCTTCCCCTCCCGCGTCGGCGTCGCCCGTTCCGGACGGGGCGGCTGCCGCCGGTTCCGCGCCCGCCGCCGGATCCGCCGCCGCGCCGGCCGCCATGGCCGCTGCACCCACCGCCCGTTCCGGGCGGATCCTGGTGCTGTCCTGCGCTGTCACCTTCCTCGCCTTCCTCGATTCCACCGTCGTCAACGTCGCCTTCCCCGACCTGCGGGCGGCCTTCCCCGGGGTGCCGGCCGCCCGGCTGACCTGGGTGGTCAGCGCCTACGCCGTGTTCTTCGCGGCCTTCCTCGCGGCCGGCGGCAGGCTCGCCGACACCCTCGGCCGGCGCACCCTCTTCCTCGGCTCCGCCCTCGCCTTCACGGCCACCTCGCTCGCCGCGAGTGCCGCGCCCAGTGCCGAACTGCTCGTCCTCGCACGGGCCTTGCAGGGGGTGGCGGCTGCCGGGCTGATCCCGGCCGCCCTCGGCCTGGTGCTCGGCCACACCCCGCCCGCGCGGCGGGCCGCGGCCCTCGGCGCCTGGGGTGCCGCGGGCGGACTGGCCGCCGCCGTCGGCCCCACCCTGGGCGGGCTGCTCGTCGAGGCCTGGGACTGGCGGGCGATCTTCCTCGTGAACGTGCCCCTCGGGGTGGTCCTCTGGTACGCCGCCGTACGGGCCGTCCCGCCGGACCCGCCGGCCGTGCGGGTGCTGCCCGACCCGCTCGGGACAGCCGCCCTCGCCCTCGGGATCGGGGGAGTGGTGGCCGGGCTCAGCCAGGGCGAGGAATGGGGCTGGAGCGCGCCGTCGGTGCTCGGGCTGCTGGGCGGCGGGGCGCTGTTCACGGCGACCGCGGTGCTGCGCTCGCGCCGGCACCCGGCTCCGGCGGTGGAACTGGGTCTGCTGCGCAACCCGCTGTTCGCCCGGGCCTGCCTGGGCGCGGCGCTGTTCGGCGCCGCGATGTACGCCTGGCTGCTCGCCGGGCCGCTGTTCCTGGCCGTGCACTGGGGCTGGCCGGTGCTCAAGGCGGGGCTGGGGGTGACCCCGGGGGCGTTCATGGCGATGGCGGGGGCCCTGGTGACCGGCCGGCGGGTGCCGGCGGACCGGCAGTGGGCGGCGGTCGCGGTGGGCGGGCTCCTCTTCGCCGTGAACGGGGCGGTGCTGGCGCTGTGGGCCGAGCGGTCGGACGCGTACGCGCAGGTGTTCCTGCCCGCGGGACTGCTCGGCGGGCTGGGCATCGGGACGGCCCTCACGGGCCTGTCGACGGCGGCGTCGGCGACGCTGCCGCCGGACCGCTTTGCGGCGGGTACGGGGCTGCTCATGACGGCCCGTCAGTGTGGCGGGGCGCTCGGGGTGGCGGCCACGGCGGCCCTCCTCGGGGCGGACCTCGGCGGCTACTCGCGGGTGTGCCTCTTCTGCGCCGTCACGGCTGTCGCCTCGGCGGCGGTCGCCCGAGCGCTGCGCGCCCCGTCCCCCGCCCCCCACTGACCCCGCCCCACGTCCGCCCGCGCCCGGCCGTGCCCCCGCCCGACCCCTTCCCGCTCCGCGGCTGGCCCCCTCTCCCCGTGCCCCGCGCGGCCCGCGGCTGCCCACCGGGCGGGGGCAAAATCCAGCCTCGCCGGCGTTTGAGGCGCGGGGTTTGGGGCGGAGCCCCAAGGCAACCCGGCTGGCGCCGGGCAGGGGGGGGGGGGGG
>NZ_JBVIDV010000036.1:0-71701 GCF_055572195.1 Streptomyces sp. NPDC030809 | reverse complement strand
CGCTTTCCCCTTCCGGCGGTTCCGACTCTATCAGATCCTTTCGGGCCTGACTCCCAGTCAGCGGGCTTTGCCTTCCGGGCTGTTGGGCCCTTCCGACTCCCGAACTCTAGCGGATTTCCCAGGCGGCCCATAATCGGGCCCCGGCAATGAATTCGGGCGTGCCGAATTCACTCCCGCTGGGGAGATCGTGCTGAGTAGGTGTGCCGCGATGAAGCGGCGGGATCGTCGTCGCAGAACCGTTCCGGCCCGTGACAACTCGAAGAACCTTACGGATCCGCAAGGTTCGTGTCAACCCCCGGTCAACCTCGCGACTGGAGGTCCTCCACCCGGTCCAGCAGCCGGGTGAGCATGTCGCCCAACGCGCCCCGCTCCCGGGTGGAGAGGTCCTGGAGGAGCTCCTCCTCGAAGACCGTGGCCGCCCGCATCGCGTCGAGCCACTTGCTGCGGCCCTCGGCGGTCAGCTCCACGATCACGCGGACCCGGTTGTTCTCGTCCCGCTCCCGCGTGACCAGGCCCTCGGCCGTCATGCGGTCGATGCGGTGGGTCATCGCGGCGGGGGTGAGCCCCAGCTGCTTCGCCAGCTCGCTCGGGCCCATCCGGTACGGCTCCCCGGAGATGACGAGGGCCTTGAGGACCTCCCACTCCGCGTTGCTGATGCCCAGGGCCGCGGTCTGGCGCCCGTACGCGACGTTCATGCGGCGGTTCAGCCGGCTGAGGGCCGACACCACCTTCTCGACCTGGGGGTCGAGGTCCTGGAACTCGCGCTGGTAGACGGCGATCTGCTCGTCGAGGCTCGGCTCGCTCACGCCGTCGATGTCCGCTGTGTCGGGGGTGTCACCCATGCCGCGAAGTATCGCACGCCCCGGTTGGCGTCTAAGTACTTCGGTGTGTACTCTTAAGCATCGAAGTTTAGGACTTAAGTCTTCAGATCTAAGGGCAGGTGAGAAGTGACCAAGGTGATGGGCGCTGCGATGCGGCGGATCCAGGCCGGCAACGCGCTGACGGCGTTCGGCATCGGGTTCACCGTTCCGTTCCTCTACATCTACGTGGCGCAGGTGCGGGATCTCGGTGCGGCGACGGCGACAGCCGCGTTCATCGCCTTCGCCCTCGGTGCGCTCGTCGCGCTGCCCTTCACCGGCCGCGCGATCGACCGCCGCGGCCCGGTCCCCGTCGTCATCGCCGCCGCGGTCACCGCCTCGCTCGGCGCGCTCGCCCTCGGCCTCGCCGGCAGCGCCGCGCCGATCCTGCTGTCCGCCCTGGCGCTCGGCGCCGGGCAGGCCGCGATGCAGCCCGCCCTCGCCACGATGATCGTCTGGTGCTCCACCCCGGCCACCCGGACGCGCTCCTTCGCCCTCCAGTTCTTCATGCAGAACCTGGGCCTGGGCATCGGCGGCCTCCTCGGCGGCCAGATCGTCGACGAGAGCCGGCCGGGCAGCTTCACCCTGCTCTTCGGCATCGAGGCCGCCATGTTCCTGGTCCTCGCCGCCGTCATCGCGAGCGTCCGGATGCCGGAGGCCCCGGGGATCCGCGAGGCCCGGCCCAAGGACGCGGCCCGGGCGGGCGGCGGCCTGCGCCGGCTGCTCGGCCACAAGGCCATGGTGCAGCTGTGCGTCCTGGGCTTCGTCCTCTTCTTCGCCTGCTACGGACAGTTCGAGTCGGGCCTGGCCGCCTACGGCACCGAGGCCGCCGGGATCTCCCCGTCCACCCTCGGCTTCGCCCTGGCCGCCAACACCGGCGCGATCGTGCTCGCCCAGTTCGTCGTGCTCAAGCTGGTCGAGAACCGCCGCCGCTCCCGGGTGATCGCGCTCGTGGGCCTGATCTGGACGGCCGCCTGGGTCATCGCCGGCTTCTCCGGCCTCGGCCACGGCAGCACCGCGATGGCCGCCACCGCGTTCGTCACCACGTACGCGCTGTTCGGCATCGGGGAGGCCATGCTCGCGCCGACCGTGGCCCCGCTGGTCGCGGACCTCGCCCCCGAGGGCTCCGTCGGCCAGTACAACTCGGCCTTCGCCCTGGTCAAGCAGATGGCCCTGGCCCTCGGCCCGCTCGGCGTGCCGGTCGGTGCCGGGCTGCCGATGCTCTACATCGCGGTCTTCGTCCTGGTCTCGCTCGGGATCTCGGTGCTCGCGCTGCGGCTGGGCCGGCACCTCACCGCGGTGCAGGACAACCCCTCGCGGTCCAAGGTGGTCCGCGTCAGCGCGGGCGCGCAGAGCACCGCCCCCGCCGAGCCGGTCACCGCGTAACCCCCCGGCGGCCCGCCGCGCCGCCCCCCGTTCCTTGCGCGCGCACCCCCCGGGCGGGCGCAAGCACCCGGAGCGCCGCTCCGCGCCCTCCCCCGTGCGCGGAGCGCGCTCCGGACCCCTTTTACCCCGCAGTCCCGCACCGGAGGACCGCGTACCGGAGCCCGTACCGCGGACCCCGTACCGATCTCCCTGCCGGAAGCTCAGGCGCCCGGCAGGGCGAACTCGCACCAGACCGCCTTGCCCCCGCCCGGGGTCCGGCGCGAACCCCAGGACGAGGCGATCGTCGCGATGATCGAGATCCCGCGGCCCGCCTCGTCCGCCGGTTCCGCCCGCCGCCGCCGGGGCAGGTGGTCGTCCCCGTCCGTGACCTCGATGATCAGCCTGCGGTCGGTGCGCCGCAGGCGCAGCCGCATCGGCGGGGTGCCGTGCTGGAGCGAGTTCGCGACGAGCTCGCTGGCTGCCAGCACCCCCAGGTCGCACAGCTCGACCGGGAACCGCCACGAGGCCAGCACCCCCTGGGCGAAGGCCCGGGCGCGCGGGGCCGCCTCGATCCCGCCGAGCAGCTCCAGTGCCGCGTTGTGGAACAGCTCCGCGTCCGCCCCGCTGCGGCTCGGGTGCTGGAGGACCAGCACCGCCACGTCGTCGTCGTGGTCGGCGCCCACCCCCAGCGCGCGCATCAGCCGGTCGCAGATCACCTGCGGGGTGCCCTTCGCCCCGGACAGCGCCCGCTCCAGGGCCGCCACCCCTTCGTCGATGTCCTCGCCGCGCCGCTCCACCAGCCCGTCCGTATAGAGGACGGCGGTGGAACCGGGGCCGAGCGGGATGGTGCCCGAGGAGTGCAGCCAGCCGCCGGTGCCCAGCGGCGGGCCGGTGGCCCCGTCGGCGCGGCGGACCGTGCCGCCCTCGTCGCGGACCAGGATCGGCAGGTGGCCCGCCGAGGCGTAGACGAGCCGCCCCTCGTTCGGGTCGTGCACCGCGTACACGCAGGTGGCGATCTGGCTGGCGTCGATCTCGGCGGCGAGCCCGTCGAGCAGCTGGAGCACCTCGTGCGGCGGCAGGTCCAGGCGGGCGTAGGCGCGTACCGCCGTGCGCAGCTGGCCCATCACCGCCGCCGCCCGGACCCCGCGGCCCATGACGTCGCCGATGACCAGGGCCGTGCGGCCGGCGCCCAGGGTGATCACGTCGTACCAGTCCCCGCCGACCGCGGCCTCGGTGCCGCCGGGGTGGTAGGTGGCGGCGATGCGCAGGTCGTCGGGTTCCTCCAGCTCCTGGGGCAGCAGGGAGCGCTGGAGGGTGACGGCCGCCTCGCGCTGCCGGCGTTCGGCGGAGCGCAGCCGGTCGAGGGCCTCGGCGTGGTCGGTCACGTCGGCCAGGTGCACGAGCACCCCGGCGCCCTTGGGGTCGGCGGGGGTGCCGATCCCGGTGACGGGGGTGCAGGTGACGGTGTACGAGCTGCCGTCGGGGGCCGTCCGGTTCTTGACCGTACGGGGCTTCCCGCTGCGCAGGACCTGGTCGAGGAGCGGGAGCAGGCCCAGCTCGCCGAACTCCGGGAGCGCCTCGTGGGCGGGGGCGCCGAGCGGGCGGGGGCCGAAGCCCGCGGTGTAGGCCTCGTTGACGTACGCGAGGTGGTGGTGCGGGCCGTGGACGAGGGCGACGAGGGCGGGCAGCCGGCCGAGGACCTCGCGGACGGAGAGCTCGTCGAGGGAGGGGACGGGGACGACGGCGCTCCCGGGACCGGGGGCGGCGCCGTCCGGTCCGCCGGGGCCCGTCGCGGAGCCGGCACCGGTACCGAGGCCGGCGGGACTCCCGGCTCCGGTGCCGGTGCCGGTCCCGGAGACGGTGGGATCGGCGGGGGCGGCGTGCTCACCGCGGGCCGCGGGGACGGAGCCCTCGCCGCGTTTGGCCCGGGCGGCCGCGTGTTCGGACCGGGCTGCGGCGCGGCGCTGCGTTCCGGGAAACCGGGCGCTCCAGCGCGTGAAGTTCACTGCGTTCAAGCCTCGTGGTGTCGCTCGTGGTCGCTGTGTCGCCGGCGGGGCCCCGGGCGGTGCCGAGGGGGGACTGGTGCCGGCCGGTGTCACTCTGTGCAGGTGTCAGCGCACCTATGGTCACACGTCCAGTGTGGCCGACCGGACTGACATCGTCAGCCCGCGGAGTCGGGTGCGGGGGGCGGCGGCGGGCTCATCGGGGGGTGCTTCGGACCGCCGCCGGCGGCCATTTCGAACTCTGCCCTGGGGTGTTCGAGGGAGCCGAGGGAGACGATCTCGCGTTTGAAGAGGCCGGCGAGGGTCCATTCGGCGAGGACCCGCATTTTGCGGTTGAAGGTGGGGACCCGGCTGAGGTGGTAGGCGCGGTGCATGAACCAGGCCGGGTAGCCCTTGAGCTTGCGCCCGTAGACGTGGGCCACGCCCTTGTGGAGGCCGAGGGAGGCGACCGAGCCGACGTACTTGTGGGAGTAGTCCTTGAGCGGTTCGCCGCGCAGGGAGGCGATGACGTTCTCGGCGAGGGTCTTGGCCTGGCGGACGGCGTGCTGGGCGTTGGGGGCGCATTCGCGTCCCGGCTCCTCCGCGGTGACGTCGGGGACGGCGGCGGCGTCCCCGGCGGCCCAGGCGTGCTCGACCCCCTCGACGGTGAGGCGGGCGGTGCACACCAGCCGGCCGCGCTCGTTGCGGGGCAGGTCGGTGGCGGCGAGCAGCGGGTGCGGTTTGACCCCCGCGGTCCACACGACCGTACGGGTGGGGAAGCGGGAGCCGTCGCTGAGGACGGCGACCCGGTCGGCGCAGGACTCCAGGCGGGTGCCGAGCCGGACGTCGATGCTGCGGCCGCGCAGCTCGCGGACGGTGTACTGGCCCATCTCCGGGCCGACTTCCGGGAGGATCCGGTCGCTGGCCTCGACCAGCACCCATTTCATGTCCTCGGCCTTGACGTTGTGGTAGTACCGGGCGGCGTAGCGGGCCATGTCCTCCAGCTCGGCGAGGGCTTCGACCCCGGCGTAGCCGCCGCCGACGAACACGAAGGTGAGGGTCGCGTCGCGGACCTGCGGGTCGCGGGTGGAGGAGGCGATGTCCATCTGCTCGATGACGTGGTTGCGCAGGCCGATGGCCTCTTCCACGGTCTTGAAGCCGATGGCGTAGTCGGCGAGGCCCGGGACCGGGAGGGTGCGGGAGACCGAGCCGGGGGCGAGGACGAGTTCGTCGTACTCGATCTGCACCGGTCCGGCGCCCTCCTCCTCGGTGGCGAGGGTGGCGACGGTCGCGGTCCGCTTGGCGTGGTCGATGCTGCGGGCCTCGCCGATGACGATCCGGCACTTCCCGAGGAGGCGGCGCAGCGGTACGACGACGTGCCGGGGCGAGATCGAGCCGGCGGCTGCCTCGGGCAGGAAGGGCTGGTACGTCATGTACGGCTCCGGGGTCACGACGGTGACCTCGGCCTCGTCCGCTCTGAGTCTGCGTTGGAGGCGCAGCGCGGTGTACATCCCGACGTAGCCGCCGCCAACCACGAGGATCCGGGTGCGGGGCGAGGTGCCGGGGGCCGTTCCCCGGGAATCAGCAGCCTTCACCATCCCATGACGCAACGTGGCCGGGACTTTGTCCACAGCCCCGACAGATTGTGTGACCGAAGGCCGCCCCTGGCGGGGGCTTCGGCGGGGTCCGGAACGGGGGGAAGTTGTGCAGGTCAGACGGGGCGGACGGGGTGATTCCGGGTGCCCTGACCGGAAAAGTGCGGGCGAATGCTCCGATCGGGCGGCGGTCCATACGGAGCTGCCTCTTCTGAATTGACTCTGGCTCAACTATGTTCGTAGTTCGCCGGGTGGTCGGCCGGGGCTCAGCTGACCTTGGCCCTCCGGCGAGAAGCGGGGATGTCTCCGGGGGGAGACATGAAGATTACCGGGGGATACATATGAACATTTCTGATTTCCATGGGTCCGCGACGGCGCTCTCGACCGAAGGGCACAGCCGCGTGATCGCAGGTGGGACGGGCATAGGCCGCTCCACCCCGCTGCGTGTGGACGCGCAGCGGAACCTCGAGCACGTGCTGCGTGCTGCCCGTGAGGTGTTCGGCGAGCTCGGGTACGGGGCGCCGATGGAGGACGTGGCCCGCCGGGCGCGCGTCGGCGTCGGCACCGTGTACCGCCGCTTCCCGAGCAAGGACGTCCTGGTCCGCCGGATCGCCGAGGAGGAGACCGCCCGGCTGACCGAGCAGGCGCGGGCCGCCCTCGGCCAGGAGGAGGAGCCGTGGCAGGCGCTCTCGCGCTTCCTGCGGACCTCCGTGGCCTCCGGGGCCGGGCGGCTGCTGCCCCCGCAGGTCCTGCGGGTGGGCGCCGACGACGCGTCCGCCGAGGACGAGGCGGACGCGCGCGTCCCGCAGCAGCGCCAGTCGGCTCCCGAGGAGACCGGCGCCGACCGGCCCGACCTGCGGGTGGTCGCCCGCCGGCCGGCCGAGGCCGACGACGCGGGCGCGGGGGCGCTCCTGGAGGTCGTGGGCCGGCTCGTGGACCGCGCGCGGGCCGCGGGCGAGCTGCGGACCGACGTGACCGTGGCCGACGTGCTGCTGGTGATCGCCACGGCGGCGCCCGCGCTGCCGGACCCGGCGCACCAGGCGGCGGCCTCCTCCAGGCTGCTGGACATCCTGCTGGAGGGCCTGCGCTCCCGATAGGGAACGCGGTCGCACCAAGTACCGGGCATGCTGCGCCCTTCACCCGTTCGTGTGCTCGAACGGGTGAAGGGCCGCACGGCGTTTCGCCGGATGCTGCCCGGATGAGTGGATAGCGCGCAGAGGGGTACGTCCGGCGTGCCCTCTATGACACTCTTTCCCGGTGTACGGGTCTGAGCATGTCGTGCGGGGGCTTCCGCGATGAGCGTTGACGGGCGGGACGAGTCGGCCGGTGCAGCCGGGACCGGGACCGGGGCGGAGACCGCGGCCGGGACCGCGGCCGGGACCGGTGGTCCGCCGGCCCGCCAGGTGCCCGCGCAGCGGGATTCCGGCAGCGGGGCCACCGCCGCGGAACTCCCGCCCTCCGACGGCGACCTGATCACCCGCATGCGCGGCGGGGACGACGGCGCGTACGAGGAGCTGTTCCGCCGGCACGCCGACGCGGTGCGCCGCTACGCCCGCACCTGCTGCCGGGACGGGCACACCGCCGACGACCTGACGGCCGAGGTGTTCGCCCGGACCCTGCAGGCGGTACGCGGCGGGGCCGGGCCCGACCAGGCGGTCCGCGCCTACCTCCTCACCACCGTGCGCCGGGTGGCCGCCGCCTGGACGAAGACCGCCAAGCGGGAGCAACTGGTCGAGGACTTCGCCCTCTTCGCCGAGCAGGCGGCCCGCGGGGCCGAGGCGGGCGCGGCCGCCGGGACGGACACGCTGGAGCGCGGGGCCGACGTCCGGGCCATGGAGGAGGCGGAACAGACCCTCGCCATGCAGGCGTTCCGCAGCCTGCCCGAGCGCTGGCAGGCCGTGCTGTGGCACACCACCGTCGAGGAGTCCACGCCCGGTGCGGTGGCCCCGCTGTTCGGGCTGAGCGCCAATGCCACCGCGGCACTGGCCGGGCGGGCCCGCGAAGGCCTCAAGCAGGCCTACCTCCAGGCGCACGTCAGCCAGGCGCTCGTGGCCGGCGGGGACTGCGCGCACTACGCCGACCGGCTCGGCGCGTACGCCCGCGGCGGGCTGCGGATGCGCGCCGAGCGCGGGCTGCGCAAGCACCTGGAGGAGTGCGCGAGGTGCCGGCTGGCGGCCGGTGAGCTCAAGGAGGTCAACGCCGGGATCCCCGCGCTGCTGCCGGTCGCCGTCATCGGCTGGTTCGCCGCCGGGTACGCGGTCAAGGCGGCCGGGGTGGTCGCCGGGGGCGCGGTGGCCGCGGGCGGCGCGGGTGCTGCGGCGGCCGCGACCGGGGCCGCGGGTGCCGGTGCGGCCGGTGCCGGTGCGGCCGGTGCCGGTGCGGCCGGTTCCGGGGCTGCCGGTGCAGGTGCGGCCGGTGCAGGTGCCGCGGGCGGGGCCGGCGGCTCCGGTGCGGGCGCCGGGGCGGTGGCCTCCGAGGGGCTCGGCATGCCCGCCAAGGCCGCCATCGCGGCGGGCCTGGCCGTGGCCACGGCCGCCGGAGTGGTGTTCGCGTTCGTCGGCGACGACGAGGCGCAGCCCACCGCGCGGCCGGCCCCCCGGGTGGCGGCCCCCGTGCTGCCCGACGCCCCCGAGCCGCCCTCGCCCCCGCCCTCCTCCCGGCCGCCGGCGGTCGCCGCCCGGCCCGCCCCGGCGCTCCCCGCACCGAAGGCGTCCGAGCCCACCCGGGCCCCCGAGCGGCCTCCGGCGGTCCCGGAACCGAGCCCCCGCCCGCCGTCGGCCCGGCCCACCCCGCCGGCCCCGTCCCGGCCGCCGGCCACCCCGAAGCCGCCCTCGCCGCGGCCGAAGCCCTCGAAGCCGACCCCGACCCCGAAGCCGACCCCGCCCCGGGCGGACCGCACGTACCGGCTCGCCGAGCTGAAGCACGCGCCCTTCGGGGACCACAGCGGGCCGGAGCTGCGCGGGGCGCTCGGGAACTGGGTCTGGCAGCGCTGGGGCCTGGTGATCGCGGACCACGCCTACCGGCAGGGGCTGACGATGCACGCGAGGTCGGCGGCCACCATCGAGCTGAACCGGCCGTGCACCTCCTTCTCCGCGAAGGTCGGGGTGGACGACATGTCCCGCGGCGCCCCCGGCACCCTGCGGTTCTCCGTGTACGCGGACGGGGTCCGGCTCTGGCGCTCCCCCGCGCTCGCCGCCGGGGACCGGGCGGTGCCGGTCACGGTCGGCCTCGGCGGCCGCGACACCGTCCGGCTGGTCGTCGAACGGGACGGGCCGTACGGGCGGCTGCTGCTGGGCGACTGGGCCGACGCCGAGTTCAGCTGCCGCTGACCGGGGCGGCTCCGCCTCCCGGGCGGTCCCCGGAGTCCAGGAGGGCGACCACGGCGGCCACGGACAGCGGTCCGCCCTCGGCCTCCGCGCGGGCGTACCCCGCCTCGCCCAGCTCCTCCCGGGCCCGGGCCGGGAAGTCCGCGAGGCGGGCCTCGTCCGGCACCGGGCGCGGTCGGCCCGACCGCCAGCGCGTGGCCGCGGCGAGCACGCGTACGCCGTCGGCGGTGCGGCCGAGCTCCGGCAGCAGCGGTACGGCGGCCTCGGCGGCGGTGGCCAGGACCTGTTCGGCGCAGTGGGCCGCCGCGGCCGCCGCCAGGGCCGGGCCCAGCAGCCGCACCGCCTCGGCCGGGCCGTGCTCCCTCGCCGCCAGCCGGGCCCCGAAGACGTCCAGGGCGGCCGTGAACTGCGGGGGCATGGTGCTGCGGGCGGTCGCGCGCAGGGTCTCGCCGTACCGCTCCCGGGCGGTCGCGTAGTCCTCCCCGTCCAGGGCAATCCACCCGCGGAGGAAGCCGACGAAGCAGCTCGCGTCGAGGACCCCGTACCGGTCGGCCTCCGCCGCCGCCTCGGCGAGCAGCCGCTCCGCCTGGAGGCTGTCGCCCCGGCGGTGCGCGATCTCCGCGAGCCGGGCGATGATGAACGGCCCTTCGGCGTGCGCGCCGACCTCGTGGACGAGTTCCAGGGCTTCCGCGTACGCCTCGACGGCCCGGTCGTAGCGGCCGCGGGCCATCGCCGCCTCCGCCTCGGCGCTCAGCACCTGGCCGCGGATCCAGCGGTCCCCGGCGGCGGCGCTGATCCGGTGCAGCTCGGCGAGGTCCTCGTCCACCCCGTCCAGCCCGCCGGCGGTGTCCACGTCGATGTGGACACGGAGCATCAGGGCGGCGGCGAGCGCCCAGGCGCTGCCGTGGCGGCGGCAGTGGGCGACGGTCTCGGCCATGCCCGCGCGGAAGTCCGCGGAGCCGCCGGAGCCGGTCAGGTACATCGTGAACGGCCACAGCATGCCGGGGAACCGGGCGGACTCCTCGGGACTGCCGCGGAACGCCGCCTCCACCCGGCGGGCCGTCTCGGCGGGTACCCGCACCTGGAGTCCGGTCGGCACCCCGGTCTCGGCGCGCAGGAAGATCAGCAGCATGAGCAGCCGCAGCCGGGGCCAGTAGCCGGGGTCCGCCGGGTCCCCGGGGTCGCCCGGCGCGCCGAGGTCGAGTACGCGGGCGGTCCAGTCGGCGCCCTCGGAGCGGTAGTTGCGCACCCACCAGAACCAGCCGAGGGCCAAGGCCAGCCGCTGCGCGGTGTCCGCGTCGTGCTGCACGGCGTGGTGGAGGGCGGCGCGGATGTTGTCGAGCTCGGTCTCGATCCTGCGGATCCAGGGCAGCTGGCCCCCCGAGCGGAGGCGGGGCTCGGCCTCCTCGGCCAGCGCGAGGTAGTGCGCGGCGTGCGCCCGCGCGGCGGCGGCCCGCTCCTGCGGGGTGCCGGCGGCGCGCTCGGCCGCGTACTCGTGGATGGTCTCCAGCATCCGGTAGCGCATCTCGCCGTCCGCGGCGGGGGCGGCGACCACCAGCGACTTGTCCACGAGGGCGCCGAGGAGCAGGGCGGGGTCCGCGCCGGGGCCGGGGCCGGGGCCGGGCACGCCGGAGCCGACGGCCTCGGCGGCGGCGAGGTCCCAGCCGCCAGCGAAGACGGACAGCCGCCGCAGGAGGGCGCGTTCACCGGCGTCCAGCAGGTCCCAGGACCAGTCCACCACGGCCCGCAGGGTCTGCTGGCGGGCGAGCGCGGTGCGGCTGCCGCCGGTCAGGAGGCGGAACCGGTCGTCGAGCCGGGCGGCGATCTGGGTGGGAGTGAGCAGCCGGAGCCGGGCCGCGGCCAGCTCGATGGCGAGCGGGAGGCCGTCGAGGCGAGTGCAGATCTCGGTGACGGCGGCGGCCTCGGCGGCCGGGTCGAAATCCGGTCGTACGGCGGTGGCGCGCTCGGCGAAGAGACGGTGCGCGGGGGCGGGCGGCAGCGGCTCCACGGGCCGTACGGTCTCCCCGGGCACGCCGAGGGGCTCGCGGCTGGTGGCGAGGATCCGTACGCCGGGGCAGTGCACGAGGAGCCGCTCGGCGAGGGCCGCGGCGGCGCCGACGACGTGCTCGCAGTTGTCGAGGACGAGCAGCAGCCTGCGGTGGGCGCAGTGTTCGACGAGCCGGCCGGCGGGGTCCTCGGCGGCGACGGGCTTCTCGCGGGCGATCAGGGCGGTCTCGCGCAGCCCCAGCGCGCTGAGCACCGCGCCGGGCACGGCGGCGGGATCGTCCAGCGGCGCGAGCTCCACCAGCCAGGCGGGCTCGTCCCCGGCATGCGCGGCCGCGGCCTCCTCGGCGAGCCGCGTCTTCCCGGACCCGCCGGGCCCGGTGAGCGTCACCAGCCGCGCCCGCCCCAGATCCCGCCGCAACGCGGCCAGCTCGGGCTCCCGCCCGACGAACGAGTTGAGCCGCCGCCGCAGATTGCCGGGCCCGGGCTGCCCCGGGGCGACGGAACCGTGCCCCGCAACTGCCGCCGCTCCGGCCGGGGGCGGAGCGGCGAAGGGGGATGCGGCTCTCGCCGGGGACGAGGCCGGGGGAGATCCGCCTTCGCCGGGGGCCGCCTCCCCGCGGTGGCCGGGGGAGTCCGAGCCGCGGGGTCCGGGGCGGAGCCCCGTGGGGCGCGGGCTGCCCGGAAAGCCGGCGGCGGCGGGCCAGTCGGTGGCCGGGCCCGGGGCACCGCTCGCATCGAACGCCCCGCTCTGCGCCCGACGAGGCGCCGTGCCCGGCCCGACGGCACTCGGCCCGAGCCCCGCACCCCCGGCCCGACGGGCGACCGGGGCGGCTCCGCCAGTGCGGTCGCGGGCGTGGTCGTGGTCATGGGCCGGAGCGGGGGCGCGGTCGGCGGCCGGGGCCAAGCCCGAGACGGGGCCGAGGGCCGGGCCCTCGGCCTGGTGAGGGGCTGCGGCGGGGGCGCGGTCGGTCGGGGCAGGGGCGGCGGCCCGGGTGGGGGGCCAGGTGGGGGGCCAGGTGGGGGGCGGGTTGAGGAGTTCGCCGTGGAGGGCGGTCAGTTCGGGGCCGGGGTCGGTGCCGAGGCCCTCGGCGAGGGTGCGGCGGGCGTCCTCGTACGCGAGCAGGGCAGCGGCGCTGCGGCCCGCCGCGCGCAGGGCGCGGATGTGCTGGGCGCGCAGGGGCTCGTCGTACGGGTTGTACGCGAGGAGGGCGGCGAGTTCGGCCACGAGCGGGGCCGGGTCGTGCCCGGACCGGAGCTCGGCCTCGATGCGGTCGCGTACGGCGGTGTCGCGGATGGCTTCCGGCCGGGCCAGGTGGCCGTCCCGGCCGGGCAGGTCCGCCAGCGCGGGGCCGCGCCAGAGGGCGAGGGCGCTGCCGAGGAGCTCCGCGGCTTCGGCGGGGCGGCCCGCGGCCAGGCGGGCGGCGCCCTCGCGGGCCATGCGGAGGAAGCGGTGCAGGTCCACGGTGTCGGGGTCGGCGGCGAGGCGGTAGCCGCCGGGCTCGGAGCGGATCGCTTCATGGCCGAGGGTGCGGCGGAGGCGGCCGATCAGGGCCTGGAGGGCGGCCGGGGCTTCCGCGGGGTGGTCGCCGTCCCAGATCTCGTCGACGAGGTCGGGGACCGGGACGGGGCGGTCTGCGCGGAGGGCCAGGGCGGCGAGGAGGGCGCGGAGGCGGGGGCCGCGGATGGTTACGGGCGAGCCGTGTTCGTCTCGCGCCTCGCTGACACCCAGGATGAAATACCGCACCATCCCCATTCTGCCGGGCGGTCCCCGGCCCGCGCCGCCGGTTTTCCGGGCCGCCCCCGCCGCTCCGGGGCTCCGCCCCGGACCCCGCGCCTCAATCGCCGGCGAGGCTGGATTTCCCGCGGGGCTCCGCCCCGGACCCCGGTCCTCAAACGCCGGACGGGCTTGATTTCGCTCCACCCGCCGGTCTGCGCACCAGAACCCCGCGCGGCAGAGCCCCGAAGCGGCGCCGCAGGTAAAGGACGGGCGGGGAAAAACAAGCCCCGCCGGCGATTGAGGCGCGGGGCACGGGGCAGAGCCCCGGAACGGCGCCGCAGGTAAAGGACCGGCGGGGAAAAACAAGCCCCGCCGGCGATTGAGGCGCGGGGCACGGGGCAGAGCCCCGAAGCGGCGCCGCAGATAAAGGACCGGCAGGGAAAAACAAGCCCCGCCGGCGATTGAGGCGCGGGGCACGGGGCAGAGCCCCGGAACGGCGCCGCAGGCAAAGGACCGGCGCAGCCAACCCCGCCCCGCCCGCCGGCGACCGGGGCACGGGGCGGAGCCCCGTCAGAGGGCTGGGCGCGGGGGGACCCCGCCGGGGACCGCTCGGCGCCGCGGCGTGGACGTGCCCGTCCAGCACGTGCCCCGCCGCGCCAGCAGCCTCCGCAGCCACAGCTCCGTGGACACCAGCTCCGCGATCCCGTCCAGCGGCACCGGATGCCCCTCCGCCGCATCCACCAGCGCCTGCCGCACCACGTGCGCCTCGATCAGCCCGGCATCGGCGAGCAGCGGGGCCGCGAAGAGGTCCAGCAGGTCGTCGAGGGCGGCCCGCAGCCCCGCGAGCACCGCACCCGCCGGCTCGCTCTGGTGCGTCGCCCCCCACCCGTCCGGCAGCTCCCGCACCCCCGTCGCGGACAGCACGCTGCGCAGGATCATCGCCCGCGCCCCCGGCTGGACCCGCAGGGATTC
Organism: Streptomyces sp. NPDC030809; assembly: GCF_055572195.1. NCBI lineage: Bacteria > Bacillati > Actinomycetota > Actinomycetes > Kitasatosporales > Streptomycetaceae > Streptomyces > Streptomyces sp. NPDC030809. The sequence goes on along the minus strand of NZ_JBVIDV010000036.1, from coordinate 57,880 downwards.
GGGGAGCGCGCGGGCCGCCCGTACGACCTGGTTGTCGAGGAACGGCGCGTGCAGCCGCTGGCTGCGGACCTCCACCGCCTGTTCGAAGACCCGGTGGTCGGCCGCGTGGCGGGCCAGCGCCGCGCGGGCCCGGGCCTCGCCGGGCCGCAGGGACAGCGGGGGGCGCCCGGCGGCCGCCTCCAGCCGGACCGAGACCTCGGCCAGCGCCTCGCCGGTGAGCCAGCGGGCCGCCGGTCCGGGCCGGGACCAGGTGAGGGCGGCCAGCGAGGCCCCGACCGGCCCGGTGTCCGCGTCGCCGCCGTACCCGTACCCGTGGCCCGGCCCGCTCCCCGGCCCGTATCCGGGCAGCTCGCGCAGCCGGGCCGCCGCCTCCCGGATGCCGGTCATGTACGAGGTGCGGGAGAGCCGGCGGGCCGCGAGGTACACGGTGAAGGGGACCGTCACGGACGGGGGCCCGGAGCGGGCCAGGGCGGCCACCGGCCGGACCAGGTGCCGGCGCCGCCGGTCGAGGAGCAGGTCGGCGAGGCGGGCCGGGTGCGCGTCGAGGACCTGGCGGGCGCCGTGGCCGACGAAGTGGTCGGCGCTGCCCGCCGACAGCCGCCGCCGGTGCCGGGCGGCGACCACCAGCGCGGGCCCCGGCTCGTCGGTGAGCGGCCCGGCGAGGTCCACGTACGGGAGGGCCTCTTCGGCGGCCGCGACGACGACGTGGTGCAGCCGCGGGTTGGCGGCGATGGCCCGGGCGCGTTCGAGTTCGTCCTCGCGGCCCTGCGGTCCGGTCAGGTCGTTGAAGGTGACGGCGAGCAGCCGTTCCCCGGCGCCCGTGCCGTGTCCGAGGAGGGTGCCGGGCAGCCCGGGGAGTCCGGCGGCGAGCAGGGCGAGGGTGGCGGAGGCGCTGCCGCCGGAGAGGTCCGCGCCGATGCCGGGGGCCGGGGCCCCGCGGGCCGCGCGCCGTTCGGCGGGGCCCATGCCCGGTACCGGCCCGGGGTCGTGCGCGAGGGTCTCGGGGGCATGCCGCGGGGCGGTGAGCCGGGCGCGTACGGCGTCCACGAGTGCCTCCCGTACGCCCTGCACCGCCTGGTCGGGGTCGAGCTGGGGGGCGGCCACGGCGAGGGAGGCCACCGGCTCGTACCCGGTGATCTCGCGGGAGCCCTCGCGCAGGATCAGGGCGTGCCCGGGCGGGATCCGCCGGACCCCGGCGTACGGAGTGCCGTCGCCGAGGGCCTCGGGGCTGTCGGGGCAGGCGAGGAGGGCGGCGAGGTGCCCGATGTCGAGCTGGGCCTCGATGAGGTCGGCGAGCGGGAGGGCGGCGGTGGCGTACGCGGTGCCGTTGGCCCAGGGGGTGTAGAAGACGGGGCGGGCCCCGGCCAGGTCGCCCACGACGGTGATGCGGCGGCCGGCCTGCACGACGGCGGTGTAGCTGCCGGGCCACTGGGTGAGGTGGCGCAGGGCCCCGCCGCGGGCGGCGTGCAGGCCGCGGCGGAGGGCGGCGTCGTCGGCCCCGCAGCAACCGAGCACGGCGAGGCGGGTGAAGGGGTCGGCCGGGTCGGCGCAGACCGTGCGGATCTCGTCGGGGCGCCAGTCGCCGACCGCCCAGAGCGGGTCGGGGTCCCCCCAGAGCAGCTGGGCCCCCACGGGGTGCACGGTGCGGGCGGCGTCCTCGGGCTGCTCACCGGGGCCGGGGACGTCGGCGAATCCGCCGTGGATCCCGCCGTCGGCCCCGCCGTGGATCCCGCTGCCCGGCCCGGTGTGCGCCGCGTGCGCCGCCCGTGCGGACCGGTCGGCGAGCCGGCCGGCCGTGCCGAAGCTTGCGGCGATACTGCTCCAGCCGACCAACCACCGCATCGCCGCCTCCACAGACTGTGGACAAGTCGTGGTCCATGCTGCCACGAGACAGGCGTGCGAGAGGGGTGAAGGGGGGCGCACAAGCAAACGAACGCGCCCCTGTGATGCGGTATTTGACGTTCCGTTACCGCATTCCCATAGGTCGGATTCAGCCATTCTTTCCGGCGTCCGACGGCGCGCGCGGGGGCGCGGTCCGGGAGGCGCGGCCCGCCTCCCGGACCGGTCCGCCACCCGCGGGGATTGAGGCGGCGGCATCCCCCGGCCCGCCGGAACCATGCAGCGGGCCGACCCACGCACCACCCATCGAATCGCCGCCCGCGAGCACGCGGCCAGAGCGCACGCGCAGGCGCACGGCCACACGGGCGGAGCACGCGGGCACGGATGCGCCCCGGCCAGGGCCGCGGCCACGGACAACAATCCCGCCATACGGAAGGCTGCCCCTTAACGCTTGGGATGCGGCGAACTACGCTGGGTTTACGAAATGCCGGGTGCCTATGCCCGGCGGCCGTATGTGTACCGCACCGCCGTTCCACCGCCGTACTGCCGTTTCAATCCGTACCGCTGCGTGCTGCGTTCCGCGTGACGAGGGGTGGCGCATGTCCAGGGAGCTCCGCGAGCCGAACGAGAAGCTCGGCACCGTTCTCGCCCTCGCGGGAATCAGCAATGCCGGCCTCGCCCGGCGCGTCAACGACCTCGGCGCCCAGCGCGGACTGACGCTGCGCTACGACAAGACCTCCGTGGCCCGCTGGGTCTCCAAGGGCATGGTCCCCCAGGGTGCGGCACCCCACCTCATCGCCGCGGCGATCGGCGCCAAGCTCGGCCGCCCCGTCCCCCTCCACGAGATCGGACTCGCGGACGCCGACCCGGCCCCCGAGGTCGGCCTCGGCTTCCCGCGGGACGTGGAAGGGGCCGTGCGCTCGGCCACCGACCTCTACCGGCTCGACCTCGCGGGACGGCGGGGCGGCGGCGGGATCTGGCAGTCCCTGGCCGGTTCCTTCTCCGTGGCGGCGTACGCGACCCCCGCCTCGCGGTGGCTGATATCGCCCGCCGACAGCTCGGTGGCACGGGAGGCCGCACCCTTACGGCCGTCCGGCCCCGGCGCTCCCGGCGGCACCGGGGCCGGCGCCCCCGCCTCCGGCGGACCCGCCGCGCCCGCCGGCCCCCCCGGCCCGGCAGGCCCCCCGAGCCCGCTCTCCGAGCAGCTCGCGGACCACCCCGCCGCCCTGCGCGTGGGCCACAGCGACGTGGCCAAGCTGCGCGAGGCCGCCGAGGACGCCCGCCGCTGGGACTCCAAGTACGGGGGCGGGGACTGGCGTTCGTCGATGGTCCCGGAATGCCTGCGCGTGGACGCGGCCCCGCTGCTGCTCGGCTCGTACTCCGACGAGGTGGGCCGGGCCCTGTTCGGCGCCACCGCCGAACTCACCCGGCTCGCCGGGTGGATGGCCTTCGACACCGGCCAGCAGGAGGCCGCCCAGCGGTACTACATCCAGGCCCTGCGGCTGGCCCGCGCCGCCGCGGACGTACCGCTCGGCGGGTACGTGCTCGCCTCCATGTCCCTCCAGGCCACCTACCGGGACTTCCCCGACGAGGGGGTGGACCTCGCCCAGGCCGCCGCCGAGCGCAACCGCGGGCTGGCCACCGCCCGCACCATGAGCTTCTTCCGGCTGGTGGAGGCCCGGGCGCACGCCAAGGCCGGCGACTCCCAGGCCGCCGGGGCCGCGCTGCGCGCCGCCGAAAGCTGGCTGGAGCGCTCCCGGCAGGGCGACAACGACCCCGGCTGGCTCGGCTTCTACTCGTACGACCGCTTCGCGGCGGACGCGGCGGAGTGCTACCGGGACCTCAAACTCCCGCGCCAGGTACGCCGGTTCACCGAGCAGGCGCTCTCCCGGCCGACCGAGGAGTACGTACGCTCCCACGGGCTGCGACTGGTCGTCAGCGCGGTCGCCGAGCTGGAGTCGGGCAACCTCGACGCGGCCTGCGCCCAGGGCACCCGAGCGGTCGAGGTGGCGGGCCGGATCTCCTCGGCGCGCACCACCGAATACGTACGGGACCTCCTGCACCGGCTGGAGCCGTACGGGGACGAGCCGCGCGTGGCCGAGCTGCGCGAACGGGCCCGCCCGCTGCTGGTGACCCCGGCCTAGCGGCCGGACCCGCGGGAGGGCCCCGGCCGGGCTCTTCCGCGGGTCCGGCACGTTCCACAGGACACCCCCGTCACGGGACTGTCAGTGCCGGGGTGCAGACTCGGACCCGGGAGGTGGCATGGACTGCGACGTAGTGGTGATCGGCGGCGGGATCGTGGGCCTTTCGACCGCGTACGCCCTGTCGAGCCTGGCTCCGGGGACGCGCGTGGTCGTGCTGGAGAAGGAGCAGGGCCCGGCCCGGCACCAGACCGGGCGGAACAGCGGAGTGATCCACAGCGGGATCTACTACCGGCCCGGCTCGCTCAAGGCGCGGTTCGCGGTGCAGGGCGCGGCGGAGATGGTCGAGTTCTGCGCCAAGCACGGGGTACCGCACGAGGTGACCGGCAAGCTGATCGTGGCGACCGACCGGGCCGAGCTGCCGCGGCTGCACGCCCTGGTCCAGCGCGGCCGGGAGAACGGCATCCCGGTCCGCGAGCTCGGCCCGGCGCAGATCACCGAGTACGAGCCCGAGGTCACCGGACTCGCGGCGATCCACGTGGGCACGACCGGGATCGCGGACTACGGACAGGTCGCCGCCCGGCTGGCGGAGGCCTCCGGGGCGGAGATCGTCTACGGGGCGGAGGCCGACCTGATCTCGCGGCGCCCGTCGGCGGTGGCCGTGCGCACCGCGTCCGGGCTGGTCGTGAAGGCCCGGGCGCTGGTCAACTGCGCCGGGCTCCAGTGCGACCGGGTGGCCCGGCTGGCCGGGGACGACCCCGGCATAAGGATCATGCCGTTCCGCGGCGAGTACCACGACCTGGCCCGGCCGGAGCTGGTGCGCGGCCTGGTCTACCCGGTGCCGGACCCGGCCTTCCCCTTCCTCGGCGTCCACCTGACCCGCGGCATCGACGGCTCGGTCCACGTGGGCCCGAACGCGGTGCCGGCCCTCGCGCGCGAGGGGTACGACTGGGGCACCGTCCGGCCCCGCGACCTGGCCTCGCAGGCGGCCTGGCCGGGCACCTGGCGGGTGGCCGGACGGCACTGGCGGTACGGGGCGGGGGAGATCCGGCGCTCCCTGTCGAAGCAGGCGTTCACGCAGGCGGTGCAGCGGCTGCTCCCGGCGGTGACCGCGGCGGACCTGCGGCCGGCGGCGGCCGGGGTGCGGGCGCAGGCGGTGCTGCGGGACGGGACGCTGGTGGACGACTTCCTCATCCGGGAGGCGCCGCGGACGGTGCACGTCCTGAACGCGCCCTCGCCTGCGGCGACGGCCTCGCTCCCGATCGGCCGGGAGATCGCCGAGCGCGCCCTGCGCGCGCTCCGCGCCTGACCCTGCGGGGCGCAGCGGACGGGCCGGGGCACGGCCGCGGCCGTAGAATCGGACGCACTGTGTCTGAGTCCCTGAACCCCCAGCCCGACGCCGCCCACACCGCCCCCCGCTGGCGCACGGAGCCGCGTTTCCCCGACGGGCCGTCGCCCGACCCCGCCGGCTCGCACCACGAGCGCCGGATCCGCAGCTTCCAGCCGCGGCGGAGCCGGGTGACCACGAGCCAGGAGGACGCCCTCCGCCGCCTGTGGGGCACCTGGGGCCTCGACATCGACGGGCACGAGGTCCTCGACCTCGGCAAGCTCTTCGACGGCCGCCCGGTGGTGCTGGAGATCGGCTTCGGCATGGGCGAGGCCACCGCCCAGATGGCCGCCGAGGACCCGGACACCGGCATCCTCGCCGCCGACGTGCACACCCCGGGCCAGGGCAACCTGCTCGCGCTCGCCGAGCGCAACGGGCTCACCAACATCCGCGTGGCCAACGGCGACGCGATCATCCTGCTCCGCGAGATGCTGCCGCCCGCCTCCCTCGCGGGCCTGCGCGTGTACTTCCCGGACCCCTGGCCCAAGAAGCGCCACCACAAGCGCCGCCTGATCCAGCCGGAGTTCCTCAGCCTGGCCGCCACCCGCCTCGCGCCCGGCGCCCTGCTGCACTGCGCGACCGACTGGGAGCCGTACGCCGAGCAGATGCTCGAAGTCCTCACCGCACACCCGGACTTCGAGAACACCCAGGCCGACGGCGGGTACGCGCCGCGCCCCGCGTTCCGGCCGCTGACCCGCTTCGAGGGCCAGGGCCTGGACAAGGGGCACGTCGTACACGACCTGCTCTTCCTGCGTACGCAGAACTGAAAAGCCCGGCTCCGCAACACGCCCCGGCCGTTACGGTCGTGGCGTGTTTCGGGCGTTCCCTCGTGATTCGCGCGCTTCGGCCCGGGTCCGCACCCTCGTACCGGTCTGTGTGCTCGCCGCCGCCGGAGTGCTGATCCTCGGGATGGTGCGGGAGCAGACCGGCACCCCGGGCTTCCTCGTGGGGCTCGGGTTGGCGGCCTCGCCGGTCCCGCTGCTGATGGCGGTGTTCCGCTGGCTAGGCCCGCCCGGCCGCACCTGGTCCCAGCTGCTGTTCTGCTGCGCGTGGGGGGCCTGCGCGGCGGCGCTCGTCGCCATAGTGGCCAACAGCTTCGCGACCCGCTGGATAGCCGGGGCCACCGCCGACCCGTACGACGCCGACCAGTTGGGCTCCATCGCGATCGCCCCGGTGGTCGAGGAGTCCGCCAAGGCGGCGGCCCTGCTGCTGGTGCACCTCTTCCGGCGGGGCCGGCCGGGCACCGGGTTCACGGACGGGCTGGCCGTCGCCGGGTTCACCGCGACCGGGTTCGCGTTCACCGAGAACATCCTCTACCTCGGCAGCGCCTTCGGGGAGGACCTGGACAGCGGGCTCGGCTTCCCCGGCGGGGTGCCGGACTCGCTCACGGCGGCGACCTTCTTCGTGCGGATCGTCATGTCCCCGTTCGCGCACCCGCTGTTCACCGCGCTGACCGGCATCGGCTTCGGGCTGGCGGCCGCAGCGCGCAGCGGCCGCGGCCGCTGCGCGTTCCCCCTGCTGGGCCTCGCCTGCGCGATGGCCGCCCACGCCCTGTGGAACAGCTCGTCGGAACTCGGCGAGCACGGCTTCCACCTGGTCTACGGGACCGTGATGGTCCCGGTGTTCGCCCTGCTCACCTGGCTGGCCGTACGGGCCCGCCGGGCGGCCGCCCGTACGGACATCCCCCCGGATGCCGGTACGGAGGCCCCGGCCGGTGCCGGTACGGAGAGCGCCGCGGAGCCCGCTGCGGAAGCCCCGGACCCCGCTCCGGTCAGACGCTCAGCCCCTTGCCCCGGAGCCAGGCCAGCGGGTCCTGGGTCGCCCCGCCGGTGCGCACCTCCAGGTGCAGGTGCGCTCCCGTGACGTTGCCGGTGGCGCCGACCCGGCCGATGGTCTCGCCGGTGCCCACGGCGCCCGAGGTCACGGACATCGAGGAGAGGTGGCAGTACCAGACCTCCGTGCCGTCCTCCAGTTCCAGCACGATCCGGTAGCCGTACGCCCCGGACCAGCCGGCGGAGACGACCTTGCCGGCGCCGACGGCCTTGACCGGGGTGCCGGTCGGGGCGGCGAAGTCGAGGCCGGTGTGGTGTCCGGAGGACCACATGGAGCCGGCGTCGCCGTAGTGCGAGGTGAGGGTGTACGAGGAGGTGGGCAGGGCCCAGCTGCCGGCGGGCTTCGCCGTGCGCGCCTGCTCGGCCCGCTCCGCCTGCCGGGCCTGCTCCGCGGCCTTGGCGGCGGCCGCCGCCTTCGCCTCGGCGGCTGCCTTCGCGGCTTCCTCGGCGGCCTTGCGGGCGTCCTCCCGGGCCTGCGCGGCCTCCTTGGCGGCGGCCTGCTCGGCCGCCCGCGCGGCCTCCTCCTTGGCCCGGGCCGCGGCGGCGTCCGACTGGGACTCGGCCTGCTGGAGGATCCGGTTGCGCAGGGCCTCGCCCGCGGTGGCGCCCGCATCGGCCTGCTGCGCGGTGAGGCCGGCGGTGGTCAGCGGCCCGGCGGTGTCCGCGGCGGGGGCGTGCTCGGGTGCCCCGTCCTGGCCGCGCTGGTCCGCGGACGGACCGCCGACCAGGAGCGAGGGTATGGATATGGAGACCTGCGGGCGGTCCTGGGCGGTGGCGATGCCGGTCGCGCCGACGGCCGCGATGACGCCCACGCCGAGCACCGTGGAGCTGCGGGCGAGGCCGCCGCGCTGCTTGGCCACGCGGTGCCGGCCGCGGGCGGGCCGGACGGAGTCCTCGGTGGGGTTCCACTCGCCCCACGCACCGGCGTTGGCACCGTCGAACGCCCGGGAGGCTTCGGGGGTGGGGCTGTTGGACGCCACGGGGGCGCTCCTTTCCTTCCTTCTCGCCTACCGGGTTAGCTGACGGGTTCGGAGCAGGAAGGTCTCCTACGGGCCCAAAGCGGCCCGATTCACCCCAAGTTGTGGTTCCCCGGTTCCCTCGCGGAATTCGGCGCGCACGCGCACGGTGCCGTCTCTTGCGACGGCTGGGACAGCCGCGCCGCGTTATCGAACGGTAATAGACGGAGGCGAGTGATTCCAAGCTGTCGCGACCGTTCCTTCGCGTGTATCGGCCACGCTCTGACCGGCTCTGGCCTGGACTTTTGGGGACAAGGCATGATCAACCCGGGCGGTTCGCCGGGCGTTTGGGCATGTCTCCGGCCACCCAAGGGAACTGACACCGCGTCAACAGGGCTGCGCAACGCGGCCGTTCGGTTACGGTCCGCAATCGTGGCGGTCCGGGGCCGAGGAGCGGCCGCCGGGAAACGACGAGAGCCCGGATCCAATGGATCCGGGCTCTCGTGCTGAGTAGCGGGGACAGGATTTGAACCTGCGACCTCTGGGTTATGAGCCCAGCGAGCTACCGAGCTGCTCCACCCCGCGTCGGTAGACACAACAATACGCCATCCGGGAGGCTCCCGTCGCCACGCTTTTCCCAGGGGCCTCAGAGCGAGCCGAGGAACCCCTCCAGGTTCCGCCGCATCCGCTCCACCTGCTCCTCCACGGTCAGGGACTCCTCGATCCGCAGACCGCCCTCCGGCTGCTTCCGCCCCCGCACGTACAGCGAGCAGGCCAGGTCGGTGCACACGTACAGGCCCACCGAGTTCCCCTCGCGGCCCTCCCGGCCCCGCTTGCGGGCGGTCATCAGCGACACCCCGCCGCCCGGGTGGGTGGTCAGGCACAGCGAGCACATGCTGCGGTACAGCGCCCCGCGCCGCACCGTCGGGAAGCGCAGGGCGATCCCGGCGGTCCGGCCCCCGTGCTCGGCCACGAGGTAGCTGCGGTCCGGGGCGGACAGGTCCCGCCAGCCGAGGAAGTCGAGGTCCTCCCAGGGGCGCTCCCCCAGGTCGCGCGGCAGCGGCAGCCGCTGCGCCTCGCCCTTGGAGCAGTTCACGAACGAGCCGCGGATGTCCTTCTCGGTCAGTGCCTTCATGCCCCGCACGCTAATGTTCCTAGGACCCCTAGGCAATTGATTAACAGGAATCGGACGACGGAAGGACCCGGAGCATGCCCCGAGCCGGACTGACCCCCGAGCGGGTGGTCGAGGCCGCCGCCGCACTGGCCGACGAGAAGGGGCTGGACCAGGTCAGCGTCTCCGCCCTCGCCCGTGGGTTCGGCGTGAAGGACGCCAGCCTGTACGCGCACGTCCGGAGCCTGGCCGACCTGCGCACCCGCCTGGCCCTGGCCTCGGCCACCGCCTTCGCCGACCGGCTGAACGCGGCCCTGGCCGGCCGCTCCGGCCACGAGGCCCTGGCTGCCTTCGCCCGGGCCTACCGCGAGTTCGCCGTGCACCACCCCGGCCGCTACGCCGCCACCCAGCTCGCCCTGCCCGCGGAGACCCTGGAGGCCTCCCCCGGCCACCGCCGGCTGGTCGAGCTCACGTACGCGCTCTTCCTCGGCTACGAGCTCGCCGAGCCGGACCGCACCGACGCCGTCCGCCTGCTGCGCAGCACCCTGCACGGCTTCTCCGCCATCGAGGCGGCCGGCGGCTTCGGCGCCCCCCGCGAGCTCGACGCCTCCTGGGACCGCATGATCGAGGCCCTGCACTCCCTGCTCACCCGGTGGCCCGCCGCGCCCCCGTCGGCCACCCTGGCCCCATGAGCTCCCGTATCCGCGTGCGCCGCGTCTACGACCCCCCGGAGGCGGCGGACGGCACCCGCGTCCTCGTCGACCGCCTCTGGCCCCGCGGCCTGTCCAAGGAGGCCGCCCGCATCGACTCCTGGCCCAAGGCCCTCACCCCGTCGAACGAACTCCGCCGCTGGTACCACGACGGGCAGGGCACGTACGAGGAGTTCCGCGACCGCTACGAGGCCGAACTCGCCGCCCCCGAAGCCGCCGAGGCCCTCGCCGCCCTCCACGGCCTCACCGCGGCCGGCGGCCCGGTCACCCTGCTCACCGCCGTCAAGGACCCCGCCCGGAGCCACGTACAGGTCCTCCTGCCGCACCTCGCGGACCGCTGAGCGCCCCGCGAACGGCAAAGCGCCCCGGCCCGGTTCTTCAACCGGGCCGGGGCGCTCCGTGCACGTAGGCCATGTCGGACTCGAACCGACAACCAATGGATTAAAAGTCCACTGCTCTGCCAATTGAGCTAATGGCCCTCGGCATGCTCACCCCAGAGCATAGCCCGACCACGCCGGTCAGCCGATCGAGTATCGCCGGACCGGCCCCGCGGGGTGTCGCCGGACAGCACCGAGCCCCCCTCGCACCGGGGTGCGAGGGGGGCTCGGTCGGGCAGTCGGGCCGGGTCAGCCGTTGCGCTTCCAGCGGGGCTTGTCGTCGCGGCGGCCGAAGGAGGAGCCGGAGGACGGGCGGTGGTCGTCACGACGGCCGTACGGGCGGTCGCCGCCACCGGAGCGGAAGCCGCCGGAGGGGCGGTCGTCGCGGCGGTCGCGGTTGAACGGGCGGTCGCCGGCGCCGCGGTGGTCACGGCGCTCGAAGCCGCCGCGGTCGTCCCGGCGGTCGTCGCGGCGGAAGCCGCCACGGTCGCCACCGCGGTCGCGGTCGAAGCCGCCGCCACGGTTGTCACGGTCGCGGTTGAAGCCGCCACCGCGGTTGTCGTCACGGCGGAAGCCGCCGCGGTCGCCGTCCCGGCGGTCGTCCCGGCGGAAGCCGCCGCGGTCGCCACCGCGGTCGCGGTCGAAGCCACCGCCACGGTTGTCACGGTCGCGGTTGAAGCCGCCACCGCGGTTGTCGTCACGGCGGAAGCCGCCACGGTCGCCACCGCGGTCGCGGTCGAAGCCACCGCGGTTGTCGTCGCGGCGGAAGCCACCGCGGTCGCCGTCCCGGCGGTCGTCGCGGCGGAAGCCGCCACGGTCGCCGCCGCGGTCCTCGCGGTCGCGGTTGAAGCCGCCGCGGCGCTCGAAGTTGCCGCGCTCGTCACGGCGCTCGAAGCGCTCGGTGCGCTCCTCGACGGCCGGGGCCGCCGCGAGCTCCGCCGCGACCTCGGCCTCGGCGGCCTCGGTCGCCTCGGCGACGGCGGCCTCCGGGTCCTCACCGCGCTCGCGGGCGGCGCGGGCGACCAGGCGCTCGGCCTCCTCGCGGAGCTCGACGGCACGGCGCTGGACGCGCTCCAGCTGCTTGGTCAGCTCGGCGACCTCGCGCTCGGCCTGCTTGGCGGCGTTGTTCGCGGAGTCGGCCTGGACCTCGGTCAGGGAACGGGCGCCGGTGATCTCGGCGACCTCCGGGTCGAACGCGCCGGCCCCGCCGACGATGTGGCGCGAGGCGTCCACGCCCGCGTCCTCCATCAGGCGGAAGATCTGGCGGCGCTGGTGCGGGAGCGCCAGCGAGACGACCACACCGGAGCGGCCGGCACGGGCGGTACGGCCCGAGCGGTGCAGGTAGTCCTTGTGGTCGCCGGCCGGGTCCACGTTCAGCACCAGGTCGATGCCGTCCACGTGGATGCCGCGGGCCGCGACGTCGGTGGCGACGAGGACGTTGACGTAACCGTCCTTGAAGTCGGCCAGGGTGCGGGTGCGCGCGCCCTGGGTCATGCCGCCGTGCAGCGCGTCCGCCTTCACACCGGAGTCGCGCAGCTGCTCGGCGACGCGGTCGGCGCCCAGCTGGGTGCGGACGAAGATGATGGTGCGGCCCTTGCGGGCGGCGATGGCGGCGGTGACCGGGGCCTTGTCCTTGGGCTTCACGACCAGGACGTGGTGGGTCATGGTGGTGACCGCGCCGGCCGACGGGTCGACCTCGTGCGTGACCGGGTTCACCAGGTAGCGCTTGACCAGCGTGTCGATCTCGTCCTCCAGCGTGGCGGAGAAGAGAAGGCGCTGGCCGCCGCTCGGGACCTGGTCGAGGAGCTCGGTGACCTCGGGCAGGAAGCCCAGGTCGGCCATCTGGTCGGCCTCGTCGAGGACGGCGACCTGGACGGCCTCCAGGGAGCAGGCGCCGCGGTTGATGATGTCGCGCAGACGGCCGGGGGTGGCGACGAGGATGTCGACGCCGCGCTCCAGCGCGTAGATCTGGTTGCCCATGGACGTACCGCCGCAGACGACCTTCATCTTCAGGCCGAGCACGTCGCCGTACGGCTGGAGGGCGTCCGCGACCTGCATCGCGAGCTCACGGGTCGGGGTGAGGATGACACCGCGCGGCTTCTTCTTGTCCGTGTGGCCGCCCGCGAGGGTGGCCAGCAGCGGCAGGCCGAAGGAGAGGGTCTTGCCGGAGCCGGTGCGGCCGCGGCCCAGGATGTCCTTGCCGGCCAGGGCGTCCGGGATGGTCGCGGCCTGGATCGGGAACGGGGTGGTGACGCCGTTCTGCGCGAGCTTGCGCACGACGCCCTCGGGCAGACCGAGGTCGCCGAAGGTGATGGTGGGCTCGGCGTCGGCCTCGTCGGCGTCGGCGTCGAAGTCCTCGGCGGCGTCGAGGACGCTCTGGTCGTCGCTCGTCACGTCGGCCTCGAAGGCCTCGATGGCCTCGTCGACGGCAAGGGTGTCGACGGCGTCGATCGAGTCGTTCTCGGGCATGACGGAACGGTCAGAACTGGAAATGGACATGCGAATGCGAAAACCTTCCGGAGTCTCGGCACGCGCCCAAACTCCGTGAATCGCAAATTCGACCGCCTCAATGCGGTCAGCCACGGCAAGGGAGAGTACGCGCCACACGGCGCTCTTCGGGTTCGGCGCCGGGCAATGGGATCAAACGATCTATAACCATACGCACCTGTCCCCCCTCGTGGCAAGTCGATCGCATGTGACCCGCCCCTCAACGGCCCGGTGCGGCCTCCTCCCGGCCGCCCGCCACCGGGTCTCGGACCCGGTGGCGAAGAGCCCGGAGACCCTTCGGCGACCGCCCTACGCCACCCCGGCCTGCGGAGACGCCGAGGGGGCCGCCGGATCCCCGGCCGCCTGGGGCTGCGGCTCGGCCCCGGTGGAGGGCGCCGGAGGGCTGGGCTCGGGCTGCGGGTCGGGGCTGGCCGGCGGGCTGGCGGGCGGGTCCACCGGGGTGCCGGGCTCGCCGCCGCCCGAGCCCCCGGCGCCGCCCGCCCCGCCCGCACCACCGGCTCCGCCGGCTCCGCCCGCCCCGCCGGCGCCGCCCGCGCCCCCGGAGTCCCCGCCACCCGGCTGCGGGGGCTGCGGCCCCGGCCCCGTACCGCCCGCGCCCCCGGACGGGCCGCTGGGCGAGGGTCCGCCGCCGGGGCCTCCGGCCGCCGCGCCGGGGCTCGGCGAGGCACCGCCCTTGCCGCCCTTCCCGGCCTCGCCGGGCTTGGCGTCCTTGCCCTCCTCGCCGCCGTCCTCCTTGCCGGCCCGGCCGGCGCCGCGGCCGCGCACGCCCTGTCCGGTGCCCGCGCCCCCGTCCGCGTCGGCGGCCTCCTCGCGGTGGCCGGCGGAGGCGGAGGGACCCGGCTTGGCGGCCTCGTCGGTGACGCTCATGCAGCCCGCGGACGCCGCGATCGCGAGCGCGGTGACGGCCAGTCGGACGGAAGCGGGGATCTGGCGCACGGGCGGCACCTCCGGAAGGGCGTGGGTCCGCGATGAGCGGGTCGATGTGACCAACTCCCCCGACCCCGTGGGGGACACGCGCCCGAGGACACAACCTGTCCGCGAGAAACCCGGACGGCCCCGTCCGCGCGCCCCCGCCCGGCGGCCCGGCCGAGCCCGCTCCCCGGACCCGCGGCGCCCGTCCCGCGCCCGTCCCGCCCCCGGCTCAGCCGCCGAGCAGCGCCTCCGCCACCGTCAGCCCCAGGTGTACGGCGCCCAGCCCGGCCAGCACCGAGGCCGCCACGTTCGCCGCCGCCAGGAACCGCCTGCCGCACTCGGCCAGCCGCAGGGTCTCGTACGAGAAGGTCGAGTACGTGGTGAGCGCCCCGCACAGCCCGGTCCCCAGCAGCGCCTGCCAGCCCGCGGAGTCCTCCCCGGCCAGCACCGCCCCGGTCAGCACCCCGAGCACCAGGCACCCGGCCGCGTTCACCGTGAACGTGCCCCACGGGAACACCGAGTCGTGCCGGAGCTGCACCGCACGGTCCGTCAGATACCGCAGGGGCGCCCCGACCGCCGCGCCCACCGCCACCAGCAGCCAGGTCACCGCGGGACCGCCCCTCCCGGCCCCGCGCCCGGCCCCGCCGGGCCCCGCCCCGCCAGCCGCCGCGTCACCGCGGCCGCCAGCCACACCGCACCCAGCGCCCCGGCCACCGTGAGCCCGGCGTACGCCAGCGCAGTCCCGGCCGCGCCCCGGTCCAGCAGCCGCGAGAACTCCACCGCGTACGTGGAGAAGGTCGTGAACCCGCCGAGCACCCCGGTCCCGAGGAAGGGCCGCACCAGCGGATGCGCCGACCGGCCGCCCTCGCCGATCAGCACCATCAGCACCCCGATCAGGGCGCACCCGGCCACGTTGATCCCGAAGGTCGCCCACGGGAAGGCCCCGGGCGCCGCCGGCCACACCTGCCCGATCCCGTACCGCGCCAGCGCCCCGGCCGCCCCGCCGGCCGCCACCGCGGCCAGCACCCGCCCCTGCGGCTCCGTCCGCTGGGCCGGTACGTGCAGGTCCACGTCCGGGTCGATCGCCTCCGCCCCGGGGACCGGCCGGGTCACCCGTACCCCAGGGCGTGCAGCCGCTCGTCGTCGATCCCGAAGTGGTGGGCGATCTCGTGGACGACGGTCACCTCGGTCTCGGCGACCACGTCCTCGCGGGACTCGCACATCCGCAGGGTGGGGTTGCGGTAGATCGTGATGCGGTCCGGGAGGACCCCGGCGTACCACTCGCCGCGGTCGGTGAGCGGAGTCCCCTCGTACAGCCCGAGCAGCTCCGGATCGTGCGCCGGGGGCTCGTCCTCCACGAACACGGCGACGTTGTCCATCAGGCGCGTCAGCTCCGGCGGGATCCGGTCCAGGGCCTCGGCGACGAGCTCTTCGAACTCCTCACGCGTCATCTCCAGCACGCCGCCATTGTCGCCCCGGAGCAAACCGTTTTGGCGATACCCAGCCTCATCCCATATGCTTCTCACGTCCCCGACGCGCTGGAAAGCGCCCAGGTGGGCCCTTAGCCCTCATCGTCTAGTGGCCCAGGACGCCGCCCTTTCAAGGCGGTAGCACGGGTTCGAATCCCGTTGGGGGCACGCATCACCGTGTGCGAGACTCGTCTCGCACATTGCAAGGTCCTGTGGAGCAGTTGGTTAGCTCGCCACCCTGTCAAGGTGGAGGTCGCGGGTTCAAGTCCCGTCAGGATCGCTGGAGACCGCAAGGTCTCCGTGGCTGGGTAGCTCAGTTGGTACGAGCGATCGCCTGAAAAGCGATAGGTCGCCGGTTCGACCCCGGCCCCAGCCACAACCGGAAGGCCCCGTCCATCGGACGGGGCCTTCCTCGTGCTTCACCCCCGCTCGGCCGCGGCGGCCCGGCGGCGCCACTGGACCAGGCCGGTGCCCAGCGCACCGAGGGCCACCAGCCCGAGCAGCGCCCAGTCCGGCACCCCCTCGGCGAACCCGCTCACCCACTGCTCCACCGCGTACGAGTCGTCCACGTCGAGCAGGCCCGGCAGGGCCGAGGCCCCGTCGTACGCCAGGAACAGGGAGCCCAGGGCGATGAAGAACAGCCCGGACAGCAGCGAGGTCGTGTGCAGTTCGAGCCGGCCCGCGCGCAGGGTCCGGCCGCGCAGCCAGCGCCGCTTCCCCAGCTCGAACCGCTCCCACAGCAGGGCCAGCACGAACAGCGGAACCGCCATGCCCAGGGCGTACACGGCGAGCAGCAGACCGCCGTACACCGGGCTGCCGCTGACCGCGGCCACGGTCAGCACGCTGCCCAGGATCGGTCCCGCGCAGAAGCCCGCCAGCCCGTAGACCGCCCCGAGGGCGTACACGGACAGGGCGGTGGTCGGGCGGATCCGGCCGGACAGCTCGGCCATCCGCCGGGAGGCGAAGCCCAGCCCGAGGATCTGGGCCAGGCCCAGGACGATGATCAGCCAGCCCCCGGCCAGGACGAGCTGCTCGCGGTGGCCGTTGAAGAAGCGGCCCGCGAAGGACCCGGCGGCGCCGAGCGGCACCAGGGTGGTGGCCAGCCCGGCGTAGAAGATCCCGGTCCGGGCGAGCAGCCGGGAGGCCGAGTCGATCGAGTACGCGAAGAAGGCGGGCAGGAGCAGGGCGCTGCACGGGGAGAGCAGCGCGAGCAGGCCGCCGAGGAAGGCGGCCAGGTATCCGATCTCCACTACTTCCTCGCCTCCCCGGCGGCCCGGGCGGCGGCCTCGATGGCCTCGGCGAACGCGGACTCCGGCTGCGCTCCGGCGATGGGCCGCCCGTTGACCAGGAAGGACGGGGTGGAGCTGACCCCGATACGGGCGGCCTCGGCGCTGTCCTCGGCGAGGGCGGCCCGGGCCTCGGCGCTGTCCATGTCGCGGGTGAAGCGTGCCAGGTCCGGCACCCCGGCCTCCTCGGCCAGCTCGGCCAGCCGGCCGGCGCCGAAGCCCTTCTCCTTGGCGCCCTCGGCGTAGGCGGCGGCGTGGAACTGCTCGAAGCGGCCCTGCCGGCCGGCGGCCCAGGCGGCCCGGGCGGCGGCCTCGGACTCCTCGCCGAAGATCGGGGTGTTGCGCCATTCGATGCGCAGGGTCCCGTTCTTCACGTACTTCCCGATCAGGGCGGGCTCGGTGTCCCGGGCGTACTTGCCGCAGTAGCCGCAGCGGTAGTCGGCGTACTCGATCAGCACCACGGGGGCGTCGGTACGGCCCACGGCCATCGGGTCGGAGGCCTGCCGGCGGGCGAGCTTCACCAGCTCGGGGTGGGCGGCGGCCTGCGGGTCGGCGGCCGCGGCGGCGGCCGGGCCGGAACCGGCGGGCTCCTCAGCGGGCGCGGTGGCCTGCCAGGAGACGAGCCCGAGGGCGACGGCGGCGAGCGCGACACCGGCGGAGACGAGCAGCGGCTTGCGCACGGAGGAGGGGGAGGAGGAACGGGAGGAGGACTTGGGAGAAGAGGACATGCGAGTGCTCCGGTGGTACGGGGACGAACAGGGGCCGGCAGGCTGACCGGCCTCCTACACCCGCATCACGGCAAGCTCCACGGGATCCGGCGCGGGCCCGCCGGGCCCCCGCACGGCACACGCTACGGGCCCCTGCCCGGCCCGCCACCGGGCCGCACCGGGCAGCACCCGACCCGGGGGCACGGCCGCCTGCTCCCCGCCGCGCACCGGGACCGCGGGCCCGGGACCGGGTACGGGGTCACCGCCGGGGCGGCATCCGGAACCGCCGGGGGCCGCGCCCGCGGCCGGGACCGCGGCCGGGACCTGGGCGCGGTCGCCCCCGTCCGGGGCCACGCCGGAGGAGGTCAGAGCCGGGGAGGTCGCGGCCGGGGAGGCCGCCGCCGGGGTGGCCGCCGCCGGGCCGGCCACTGCCGCCGGGGCCAGGGCCGGTCCCGCCACGAGCACGGCGAGTGCCGCGAGCAGCGCGAGCACCGCGCCCAGCGCGCCCGCCCGGGCCGTCGCCGGCCGGGGGGGCCGGGCGCGGCAGGGGCGGCGGGACATGCGGAGGGCGGCCTCTCGGTCGGGCGGCGGGTCGGTTCGGGGGAGCTCGTCCGGAAATGGTACGGGGTGGCACCACAAATGCGTTCGCCGCCCGCGGCCTGCGGGTGAGAGCATCGAACTTGTATGTCTACTTCTTTCGCCGCCCTGCAGACCCGGCTCGGTGAGATCTCGCTCCGCGACGCTCACCGGCTCGGCCGTCGTCTCGAAGGCGCCCGCCGCATCCGCAAGCCCGAGGCCCGGCAGGCCGTCCTCGACGAGATCGCCGGGGAAGCCGCCAGGGCGGCCGAGCGGGTGGCCGCGCGCGCCGCGCGCCGGCCCGAGGTCACGTATCCCGAGTCGCTGCCGGTCAGCCAGAAGAAGGACGAGATCGCCGAGGCGATACGCGACCACCAGGTCGTGATCGTCGCCGGCGAGACCGGCTCCGGGAAGACCACCCAGATCCCCAAGATCTGCATGGAACTCGGCCGCGGGGTCCGCGGCATGATCGGCCATACGCAGCCCCGCCGGATCGCCGCCCGCACCGTGGCCGAGCGCATCGCCGAGGAGCTCAAGTCCGAGATCGGCGGCACCGTCGGCTGGAAGGTCCGGTTCACCGACCAGGTGGACCCGGAGGCGACCTTCGTCAAGCTCATGACGGACGGCATCCTGCTCGCCGAGATCCAGACCGACCGCGAGCTGCGCGCCTACGACACGATCATCATCGACGAGGCGCACGAGCGGTCCCTCAACATCGACTTCCTGCTCGGCTACCTGGCCCAGCTGCTGCCGAAGCGCCCCGACCTCAAGGTCGTGATCACCTCGGCGACCATCGACCCGGAGCGCTTCTCCCGGCATTTCGGGGACGCCCCGATCGTCGAGGTCAGCGGCCGGACCTACCCGGTCGAGGTGCGCTACCGGCCCCTCCTCGAAGAGGACGGCGAGGAGGGCGACCGCGACCAGATCACCGCGATCTGCGAAGCCGTGGACGAGCTCCAGGCCGAGGGACCGGGCGACATCCTGGTCTTCCTCTCCGGCGAGCGGGAGATCCGCGACACCGCGGACGCCCTGGTCAAGAAGAAGCTCCGGTTCACCGAGGTGCTCCCGCTCTACGCCCGCCTCTCGCACGCCGAGCAGCACCGCGTCTTCCAGCAGCACACCGGCCGCCGGATCGTCCTGGCGACGAACGTGGCCGAGACCTCGCTGACCGTCCCCGGCATCAAGTACGTGATCGACCCGGGCACCGCCCGGATCTCCCGCTACAGCCACCGGACCAAGGTGCAGCGGCTGCCCATCGAGCGGATCTCGCAGGCCAGCGCCAACCAGCGCAAGGGCCGCTGCGGCCGTACCTCGGACGGCATCTGCATCCGCCTGTACTCCGAGGACGACTTCAACGCCCGCCCGGAGTTCACCGACGCGGAGATCCTGCGGACCAACCTCGCCTCCGTCATCCTCCAGATGACCGCGGCCGGCCTCGGCGAGATCGAGAAGTTCCCCTTCATCGACCCGCCGGACCACCGCAACATCCGCGACGGCGTGCAGCTGCTCCAGGAGCTGGGCGCATTGGACCCGGCGGAGAAGGATCCGAAGAAGCGGCTGACGCCCATGGGCCGCCGGCTCTCCCAGCTGCCCGTGGACCCGCGGCTGGCCCGCATGGTCATCGAGGCCGAGAAGAACAACTGCGTGCGCGAGGTCATGGTCATCGCGGCCGCCCTGTCCATCCAGGACCCGCGCGAGCGGCCCTCGGACAAGCAGACCCAGGCCGACCAGCAGCACGCCCGCTTCAAGGACGAGACCAGCGACTTCCTGGCGTACCTGAACCTGTGGCGGTACGTGCGCGAGCAGCAGAAGGAGCGCGGCTCCTCCTCGTTCCGCCGCATGTGCAAGCAGGAGTACCTGAACTTCCTGCGGATCCGCGAGTGGCAGGACATCTACTCCCAGCTGCGTACGGTCGCCAAGACCATGGGCATCCACCCGAACGAGGCCGACGCCCCCGAGCAGCACGTCCACGTCTCCCTGCTGGCCGGCCTGCTCTCGCACATCGGCCTCAAGGACACCGACAAGAACGAGTACCTCGGTGCCCGGTCCGCGAAGTTCGCGATCTTCCCGGGTTCGGCGCTCTTCAAGAAGCAGCCGAAGTTCGTGATGTCGGCGGAGCTGGTGGAGACCTCGCGGCTGTGGGCCCGGGTCAACGCCAAGGTGGAGCCGGAGTGGGTGGAGCCGCTCGCCCAGCACCTGATCAAGCGCACCTACAGCGAGCCGCACTGGGAGAAGGACCAGGCGGCCGTGATGGCGTACGAGAAGGTCACCCTGTACGGGGTGCCGATCGTCGCCCAGCGCAAGGTCAACTACGGGCGGATCGACCCCGAGGTCTCGCGCGAGCTGTTCATCCGCAACGCGCTGGTCGAGGGCGACTGGCGGACCCACCACAAGTTCTTCGCGGACAACCGCAAGCTGCTCACCGAGGTGGAGGAGCTGGAGAACCGGGCCCGCCGCCGGGACATCGTCGTGGACGACGAGACCCTGTTCGACTTCTACGACCAGCGGGTCCCCGAGCACGTGGTCTCGGGTGCGCACTTCGACTCCTGGTGGAAGCACAAGCGCCGGGAGGAGCCCGAACTCCTCGACTTCGAGCGGGAGATGCTCCTCACGGAGAAGGCCGCCGGGGTCACGAAGGACGACTATCCGGACTCCTGGCGGCAGGGTCCGCTGAAGTTCCGGGTGACCTACCAGTTCGAGCCGGGAGCGGACGCGGACGGCGTGACCGTCCACATCCCGCTCCAGGTGCTGAACCAGGTCACCGACGAGGGCTTCGACTGGCAGATCCCCGGCCTGCGCGAGGAGGTGGTGACCGAGCTGATCCGGTCGCTGCCCAAGCCGATCCGCCGGCACTACGTGCCCGCTCCGAACTACGCGGCCCGCTTCCTGGACTCGGCCGTTCCGCTGCAGGAGCCGCTGGTCGCGACCCTGGCCCGGGAGCTGCACCGGATGGTGGGGGTCCCGGTCGCGGCCGAGGACTTCGACCTGGGCCGGGTTCCCGAGCACCTGAAGATCACCTTCCGGATCGTCGACGAACGCCGCCGGAAGCTCGCCGAGGACAAGGACCTGGAGGCCCTGCGCCTGCGGCTGAAGCCCAAGGCCCGGCAGGCCCTGTCCAAGGCCGCGGCGGCGACCGCCGAGCGGGCGGGCGGCGAGTCCGTGGAGCGCACCGGGCTGACCGACTGGACGATCGGCACCCTCAGCCGGGTCTTCGAGACCCGGCGGGCGGGCCAGCCGGTCAAGGCGTACCCCGCGCTGGTGGACGAGGGGCAGAGCGTCTCCGTACGGCTCTTCGACACGGAGGCCGAGCAGCAGCAGGCGATGTGGCGGGGCACCCGCCGGCTGATCCTGCTGAACATCCCGGTGAACCCGGCGAAGTTCGCCTCGGACAAGCTGAGCAACCAGCAGAAGCTCGCGCTGTCCCGGAACCCGCACGGCTCCGTGCAGGCGCTGTTCGACGACTGCGCCACCGCCGCGACGGACAAGCTGATCGCCGACCACGGCGGACCGGCCTGGGACGAGCAGTCCTTCCGGAAGCTCTACGACGCCGTACGGACCGACCTCGTGGACACGACCGTACGCACGGTCGGCCAGGTGCAGCAGATCCTGGCCGCCTGGCAGGCCTGTGAGCGCCGCCTGAAGGCCACGAACAGCCTGGCCCTCCTGAACAACGTCCAGGACGTCAGGACGCAGCTGGCGGCCCTCGTGCCGGCCGGTTTCGTGACCCTGACGGGCCTGCGGCGGCTGCCGGACCTGATGCGCTACCTGGTGGCGGCGGACCGGCGGCTCCAGCAGATGCCGACCGGCGTCCAGCGCGACACCACGCGCATGGAGAAGGTCCACGAGATGCAGGACGAGTACGCCTGGCTGCTGGAGCAGCTGCCGAAGGGCCGGCCGGTGCCGGAGGCGGTCACGGACATCCGCTGGATGATCGAGGAACTGCGGGTCAGCTACTTCGCGCACGCATTGGGCACCGCGTACCCGGTCTCGGACAAGCGGATCGTGAAGGCCATCGACGCCGTGGTCGGCGCCTGACGGGTCGCTGGTTCGACGCACCCCGCGGGCTGTTGTACAGTTCTCGTCGTAGCCGCGTGTCGGCGACAACAAGGTCCTGTGGAGCAGTTGGTTAGCTCGCCACCCTGTCAAGGTGGAGGTCGCGGGTTCAAGTCCCGTCAGGATCGCCCTTCACTCAGGGCCCGCATCTTTCGAGATGCGGGCCCTGAGGCGTTTCCGGGGTGCGGTGGATGTTTGAGGACCCCGCGAGAACGGAATGATTAATTCCGATTAGCTGACTGGTGAAAGTCCCCCGACCGCATGACCGGACTCTCCTGCGGAGTCCCCTTACGGGTGCAATGCCGGATGTACAAGAGTTATCAGATGTGACGGGTGTCACCGTATGAGTTTTTGGAACCACACCGTTTATCGCACCCCTACAGGGCTTCAATTTAATATGTGCAATGGCACCTCCCCCGCGACCCCTCCCCGGCCGGGGTCCGCGCCCCTCTCCGCAGCCCGGAGACGGCACAAAAAAATCGCGCTGGACCCGGCGGAGTCCAGCGCGATCGACGGTTCGGGCCTGTTGGGGCAGGTCCGGCCGCATGAAGCTAGGTGGGGCCATCGGATTGGGGGACCCGATAAACGCCCGGCAAAACGGGGGTGCTGTGGTGCTGCTGTGCTCAGGCCTCGCTGCGCTGCTGCGGAATTCCCGCAAGCAGGGCGCGGACCTCAGCCTCGCGGTAACGGCGGTGCCCACCCAGCGTGCGGATGGACGTGAGCTTGCCGGCCTTGGCCCAGCGGGTAACCGTCTTCGGGTCCACGCGGAACATGGTGGCAACCTCAGCCGGGGTCAGCAGCGGCTCGGCATCAGGGGTGCGAGCGGTCATGAGCGGCCTCCTCGGGAGAACCGAACCATCTCGGTTCTTTCCTCTAAATTCTGCACCTTGGCCCGCGTTGCCCGAAATGGACATACGCGGGCCGAGTCGGTTATAGGACGAACGGCTTGTCCTCGGCACTACAACTACACCATCCGTCCAGCCTCGTCGGCCAAACCGATGGAATTGCCCTCTGAGGTGTTCATCCGCGACGGAAGCCGATGGACCAGCCCATAACGGACAGTCACCCCACAGTGACGATCAGTCACGCAGCGATCGGGAGCCGCAAAGACCCCCCATAGAGTGCAATACCAAGCATTCCGCCCGAACTTGGGCGGAAGGAACCCTCCCCGGACTCCTTGTCCTATTTTGGCACGAGGGTAGGGGAACGGCGCAAGGGTGTAGTTAGTGCGTTCCGTCACGCTTGGGCCATTGGCCCGGATCGGGACGTAGGTCCCGGCACAAAGGCCCGAGGGTTACCGATGGGCGGAATCATTACATCCGCATCAGTTGGCGAACAGTCTTTCGCGCACCGCGCGCCAGCGCGCCGCCAGGATCTCGTACACCTCGCCGGCCCCCTCGGGGTCCCCCGAGCCCAGCGCCTGGAGCCCGGCCAGCAGCTCCGCCGCCGAGCGGTCCGCCTCCAGTCCCGCCGCCGGCAGCGCGTGCACGAGCCCCCCGTAGTCCAGCTCGACCATCGAGCGCGGATGGAACTCCTCCAGCCAGCTGCCCACTTCGACCAGCCCCGCGGCCAGCGCCGGACTCGTCCCGTGCTCCTCCCCCGACCGCCGCAGCACCCGCAGCGCCCGCGCCAGCCGCCGCCGGGCCTGCACCATCGGCGTCCGGTAGCGCAGCAGCTCCCCCGGAACGTACTCCCGCTCCTCGTCCGCGACCAGGACGAACCAGCGCAGCGGCACCTGCCAGACCCCCGTGCGGATCCACGGCCGGGCGTCCGGGTTCCGCTCCCGCCACCGCTCGTAGTCCGCCTGCGCCTGCTTGCGCACCACCGGGGGCAGCGCCAGGTCCAGCACCGGGGCCGGGAACTCCGCCACCAACTCCCGCAGCGCCAGCCAGCCCCGCAGCCGGGTCCGCCACGGACAGACCAGCAGCACCCCGTCCACGGTGGCCGTGAACGCGTCCCCGCTCTCGTGCACCGGCACCCCCACCGGCGGCACCGGCACCAGGTCCGCCAGCGACCGCCGCAGCTCGTCCTGGTAGCCGGGTGCGCAGCCGCGCCGGGCGTAGTCCGCCCAGTGGGTCCGCTCGGGCTCCGGAAAGGCCGCCAGGGGCTCGTACACCCGCAGGTAGGAGGCGTACGGGACGGTGAGGGAATCGGTCACCCCCACCTCCTCCCCCACGGCCCGCCCGGATACGCGTCCTCCCGGGGAGGGTGATCCTCGGCACCCGGCACCTACGGGGGGTCCGCAGGTCTTACGCTGCTCCCACACGCCCTCCCCACCCGCAGGGGGGCCTCCGCCGCATCACTTATGGGAGTCACCACCGTGACCGAAATGACCGACGGCGTCCTGCACACCCTGTTCCGCTCGGAGCAGGGCGGCCATGAGCAAGTCGTGCTGTGCCAGGACCGCGCCACCGGACTGAAGGCCGTCATCGCCCTCCACTCCACCGCCCTGGGCCCCGCCCTCGGCGGCACCCGGTTCCACGCCTACGCCTCCGACGAGGAGGCCGTCCTCGACGCCCTCAACCTGTCGCGCGGCATGTCGTACAAGAACGCGCTGGCCGGCCTCGACCACGGCGGCGGCAAGGCCGTGATCATCGGCGACCCGGACGTGCTCAAGACCGAGGAACTGCTGCTGGCCTACGGCCGGTTCGTGGAGTCCCTCGGCGGCCGCTACGTCACCGCGTGCGACGTCGGCACGTACGTCGCCGACATGGACGTGGTGGCCCGCGCCACCCGCTGGGCGACCGGCCGCTCCCCCGAGAACGGCGGCGCCGGCGACTCCTCCGTCCTCACCGCGTACGGCGTCTTCCAGGGCATGCGCGCCAGCGCCCAGCACCTGTGGGGCGACCCCACGCTGCGCGGCCGCAAGGTCGGCGTGGTGGGCGTGGGCAAGGTCGGCCACTACCTGGTCGAGCACCTCCTGGAGGACGGGGCCGAGGTCGTCATCACGGACGTCCGCCAGGAGTCCGTGGACCGCATCCTCGCCAAGCACCCGCAGGTCACCGCGGTCGCCGACACCGAGACCCTCATCCGCACCGAGGGGCTCGACATCTACGCCCCCTGCGCGCTGGGCGGCGCCCTCAACGACGACTCGGTCCCGGTGCTCACCGCGAAGATCGTCTGCGGCGCGGCGAACAACCAGCTGGCCCACCCCGGCGTCGAGAAGGACCTCGCGGACCGCGGGATCCTCTACGCCCCGGACTACGTGGTGAACGCGGGCGGTGTCATCCAGGTCGCCGACGAGCTGCACGGCTTCGACTTCGACCGCTGCAAGGTCAAGGCGACGAAGATCTTCGACACCACCCTGGAGATCTTTGCCCGTGCGAAGTCGGACGGCATCCCGCCGGCCGCCGCGGCCGACCGGATCGCCGAGCAGCGGATGGCCGACGCCCGCGCTGCCCGCACGGCGTAGGGGTCGCTCCGGACGGCCCGCCGGGCCCGGCGTGGTGAGACTCACTGCGCTTCGGCGGGTCGTCCGTCAATAAGGAGCTAAAATCGCAGCTGACCAGCGAGTACGGGGCGTCTCGCCGGCACTGCGTCGAGGCACGTCATGCGGGCGGCGTACCGTATGGCCGCCGAAGCAGGTACCGTGGAAGCCCTACGGACCGGTCTCTCTACGGAGAGTCCGTTCCGAATCATGAACGCGTGTCAAGACTCTGGGGCCGTCGAGCCCCGTCACCGAGGGGGTCGAGCCATGGGGCGCGGCCGGGCAAAGGCCAAGCAGACGAAGGTCGCCCGCCAGCTGAAGTACAGCAGCGGCGGGACTGACCTGTCGCGTCTGGCCAACGAGCTGGGCGCATCGACTTCGCAGCCGGTTGTAAACCAGCCGCCGAACGGCGAGCCGTTCGAGGACGAAGACGACGACCCGTATGCCCGCTATGCGGACATGTACAACACGGACGAGGACGAGGACGAGGAGTCCGGTCCCTCCCAGCAGCGCCGCGGCGCTTGACTCCGGCTCGACTTCCGGGCTGACAGCTGAAAACGTCTGAACCCGGTCCAGGGGATTCCCCCCGGACCGGGTTCAGTGCTGCTCGGAAGCCGAAGCCGGCGCATCCGGGAGGAGCGCGGCCGGAACGCGGCCGGAACGACGGAGAGGGGGCGGGCCGCAGCCCTCCCCCTCGTACCGTTGTCCTGCCTTGTCCAGCTGTCTGCGCAGGTCAGACCGCGTACGCGCCGGTGAGGGCGGCGCCCTCGGCGTGCTCGCCGCGGTCGAGGATCTCGCCGGCCACCCAGGCGTCGACCCCGCGGTCGGCCAGCGTGGTCAGGGCCACCTCGACGGACTCCTGCGGTACGACGGCCATCATGCCGACGCCCATGTTCAGGGTCTTCTCCAGCTCCAGCTGCTCCACCCGGCCGGCCTTGCCGACCAGGTCGAACACCGCACCCGGGGTCCAGGTGGAGCGGTCCACCGTGGCGTGCAGGTGGTCCGGGACCACGCGGGCCAGGTTGGCCGCGAGCCCGCCGCCGGTGATGTGCGAGAACGCGTGCACCTCGGTGGTCCGGGTGAGCGCCAGGCAGTCCAGCGAGTAGATCTTGGTGGGCTCCAGGAGCTCCTCGCCGAGGGTGCGGCCGAACTCCGGGACCTCCCGGTCCAGGGACAGCCCGGCCCGGTCGAAGAGCACGTGCCGGACGAGCGAGTACCCGTTCGAGTGAAGTCCGGACGAAGCCATGGCGATGACGGCGTCCCCCGTACGGATGCGATCGGCGCCCAGCAGGCGGTCGTACTCCACGACACCGGTGCCGGCACCGGCCACGTCGAAGTCGTCCGGGCCCAGCAGACCGGGGTGCTCGGCGGTCTCGCCGCCGACCAGCGCCGTGCCGGCCAGTACGCAGCCCTCGGCAATGCCCTTGACGATCTGCGCGACGCGCTCGGGGTGGACCTTGCCCACGCAGATGTAGTCGGTCATGAACAGCGGCTCGGCACCGCAGACGACGATGTCGTCCATGACCATCGCGACCAGGTCGTGGCCGATCGTGTCGTACACGCCCATCTGGCGGGCGATGTCGACCTTCGTGCCGACGCCGTCGGTCGCCGAGGCGAGCAGCGGGCGCTCGTAGCGCTTGAGGGCGGAGGCGTCGAAGAGGCCGGCGAAACCGCCGAGGCCGCCGAGGACCTCGGGGCGCTGCGTCTTCTTCACCCACTCCTTCATCAGCTCGACGGCGCGGTCTCCCGCTTCGATGTCGACGCCCGCAGACGCGTAGGAGGCACCGGTGGACTCAGCAGACATGGTGAGAGCTTTCGTGTCGTCCTGCGTTGTGCGGGTGTTACGGGCGGCGGAGCGCGTCGGCGGCGTCGGCGCCGCCCAGCAGCTCGGTCTCCAGCAGCTGCTTGCCCAGGAGCTCCGGGTCGGGCAGCTCCATCGGGTACTCGCCGTCGAAGCAGGCCCGGCAGAGGTTGGGCTTGTCGATCGTCGTCGCCTCGATCATGGAATCGAGGGAGATGTACGCGAGGGAGTCCGCGCCCAGCGACTTGCCGATCTCGTCCACGGACATGCCGTTGGCGATCAGCTCGGCGCGGGTCGCGAAGTCGATGCCGAAGAAGCACGGCCACTTGACGGGCGGGGAGGAGATCCGGATGTGGACCTCGGCGGCGCCCGCCTCGCGGAGCATCCGGACCAGGGCGCGCTGGGTGTTGCCGCGGACGATCGAGTCGTCGACGACCACCAGGCGCTTGCCGCGGATGACTTCCTTGAGCGGGTTGAGCTTCAGGCGGATGCCGAGCTGGCGGATCGTCTGCGAGGGCTGGATGAAGGTCCGGCCCACGTAGGCGTTCTTGACCAGGCCGGAGCCGTACGGGATGCCGCTCGCCTCGGCGTAGCCGACGGCCGCGGGGGTCCCGGATTCCGGGGTCGCTATGACCAGATCGGCGTCCACCGGGGCTTCCTTGGCCAGCCTGCGGCCCATCTCGACGCGCGAGAGGTACACGTTGCGGCCGGCGATGTCGGTGTCCGGGCGCGCCAGGTAGACGTACTCGAAAACACAGCCCTTGGGCTTTGCTTCGGCGAATCGCGAGGTGCGCAGGCCGTTCTCGTCGATCGCGATGAGCTCGCCGGGCTCGACCTCGCGGACGAAGCTGGCGCCCACGATGTCGAGGGCGGCGGTCTCGCTCGCGACCACC
This sequence comes from Streptomyces sp. NPDC030809, assembly GCF_055572195.1. Classification (NCBI taxonomy): domain Bacteria; kingdom Bacillati; phylum Actinomycetota; class Actinomycetes; order Kitasatosporales; family Streptomycetaceae; genus Streptomyces; species Streptomyces sp. NPDC030809. Next base: position 29,895 of record NZ_JBVIDV010000036.1, on the reverse strand, counting down.
CAGCCGCGCTCCAGGCGGCCGAGGACCAGCGGGCGGATGCCCTGCGGATCACGGGCGGTGTAGAGCGTCCCCTCGTCCATGAAGACGAGCGAGAAGGCGCCCTTGACCTTCGGGAGGACCGCGCGGGCCGACTCCTCGATCGTCAGCGGCTTGCCGTCCTCATCGGTCTGGCCGGCCAGCAGGGCCGTGACCAGATCGGTGTCGTTGGTGGCCGCCACCTGGGTGGCACGGCCGTCCTGCCGGGGCAGGTCGGCGACCATCTCGGCGAGTTCGGCGGTGTTCACCAGGTTGCCGTTGTGACCCAGGGCGAGGGAGCCGTGGGCCGTGGCACGGAAGGTGGGCTGCGCGTTCTCCCACACCGAGGCGCCGGTGGTCGAGTAACGGGCGTGACCGACCGCAATGTGGCCCTGGAGGGAGCCGAGGGAGGTTTCGTCGAAGACCTGGGACACAAGTCCCATGTCCTTGAAAACGAGGATCTGGGAACCGTTGCTCACAGCGATACCCGCGGACTCTTGTCCACGGTGCTGCAGCGCATACAGTCCGAAGTAGGTGAGCTTGGCGACCTCTTCACCCGGAGCCCAGACACCGAAGACGCCGCAAGCGTCCTGGGGGCCCTTCTCGCCGGGGAGCAGGTCGTGGTTGAGTCGTCCATCACCACGAGGCACGTCTTGAAGTGTAGGCGAGTTCGACCGCTGGTCCGAATTGGGGAACCCCGGGAAATGTCACAGCACAGAGGGTGACCGGACGGCTCCGTCTCGGTATGCGATCTGTTTGTTGACACCTACAAGGGGAGTCGGACAGGCTCTCGCCTCATGCAGCCACTCGGTGACATCCGCGTCACCCTCGTCGAGCGCCGCCACGTAGACCTGGTCCGTGTCGCGAGCGCCATCTGTCGACGTTCCGCGTAGTTCCGCGCCGCACAACTCTTTCCCTTTTCCGCTTTCTTGATCGGCTCTGTCCTGCCCTGCCGCGCCGCGCGCCGTCCCGCGCCGCCCCGCCGGGCCGGGCCGCTCCGCCCTGCCCTGGAGTCCTTGTGTCTTCGTCCAAGAGCCCGCTGTCCCGCCGTGCCTTCGCCGGGGCCGTCGGAGCCACCGCCGCGACCGCCGCAGCGGGCCTTCCGGCACCCTCCGCAACCGCCGCCGAGGCCCTCCGGGGGCCCTCCGCAGCCCCCTTTGAGCGACCGTTTCAGGCCACCCCGGGACGCCCCTCGAAGCGGCCCAACATCCTGTTCGTCCTCGGCGACGACCTCGGCTGGGCGGACCTCTCCTCGTACGGCTCCCCCCACATCCGCACCCCCCACCTGGACCGGCTGGCCCGCCAGGGAGTGCGCTTCACCGACGCCTACTCCGGCTCCGCCACCTGCTCGCCGACCCGCTTCAGCCTCTACACCGGGCGCTACCCCGGCCGTACGAAGGGCGGCCTGGCCGAGCCCATCGCCGACAAGTCCGTGGGCCTGGAGCCCACCCATCCCACCCTCGCCTCGCTGCTGCGGGACGCCGGCTACGCCACCGCGCTGATCGGCAAGTGGCACTGCGGCCACCTGCCCGACTACAGCCCCACCAAGTCCGGCTGGGACGAGTTCTTCGGCAACTTCGGCGGGGCCCTGGAGTACTACTCCAAGCTGGGCCTGGGCGGTGAGTACGACCTCTACGAGGGCGACGCCGAGTACAAGGACCTGCGCTACTACACCCGGATCCTCACCGAGCGGGCCGTGGACCACGTCTCCCGCGAGCACCACGGCAGGCCCTGGCTGCTGAACCTCAACTTCACCACCCCGCACTGGCCGTGGATCGCCGACGGGGACACCGAGCAGAGCGCCGAGATCGTCCGGCGGATCAAGGCGGGCGACCGGCGGGCCCTGTGGCACGAGGACGGCGGCTCGATCGCCAAGTACAAGGAGATGGTCGAGGACCTCGACCGCTCGGTCGGCGAGGTCCTGGAGGCCCTGCGGCGCTCCGGGCAGGAGCGCGACACCCTGGTCTTCTTCGGCAGCGACAACGGCGGCGAGCGCTTCTCGTACAACTGGCCGCTGAGCGGCAACAAGGGCTCCCTCCAGGAGGGCGGCATCCGGGTGCCCACGATCGTCCGCTGGCCGGCCCGGCTCGGCGGCGGCCAGGTCAGCGAGGTGCCCGTGTACACCCCCGACTGGACGGCCACCCTGCTGGAGATCGCCGGGGCCCGCCCCGACCGGGCCCACCCGCTGGACGGCACCAGCCTCGCCGGATACCTGCTGCGCGGCGAGGAACTCCCGGAGCGGGACCTGTTCTGGCGGGTCCGCGGCGAGCGCGCGCTGCGCCGCGGGGAGTGGAAGTACTACCGCGGCAAGAGCGGCCGCGACCAGCTGTTCCACCTGGCCGCGGACGTCCGCGAGCAGGCCGACCGGGCCGCCGCGGAACCGCGGCGGCTGGCCGAGCTGCGGGCGTCGTGGGAGCGGACCGACGCGGGACTGCTGCCGTACCCGTCCTGAGGGCCGGCTACTGCTGGGCGGCCTTGGCACCCAGGGTCTTGCCGCCGTCCGCGGTCAGGAGCAGCGCACTGCCGTCGATCGTGTACTTCAGCGGGCCGGAGCCGAGCAGCTCGGTCATGGCCTTCTCGGCCTCGCCCTCGGCGCCCTTGCAGGCCTTCCGCGAGGCGGCGATCGGACCGAAGGTGACCGTGTCACCGGCGATCTTCGCCGTGCTGCGGAAGTTGTTGCAGCCCAGGTTGCCGGTGACCGCACCGTCCGCGGCCACGGTGAAGTACGACTTCCCCTCCGGCACCGAGGAGACCGTGTCCAGCGGGGAGCTGCCCGCGGCGAGGGCGTTCACGGTCCACTTGGTGCCGGTGAAGGAGGCGGCCTTCGGCGGGGCCACGGCCTTGGAGGTGAAGGTGATGACGTCCCCCTTGGCATTGGTCAGGGTGAGGCGCTCGCCCTCGGTCCTGACCTTGAGCTCGCCCTTGAGGGTGTCGGCGTACACGGTCTCGAAGGCCATGGCGTCGCAGGCCATGGCGGTGGTCGCACCGGGCTTGACGGTCAGCGTGTCGCCGGACAGCGTCACGTCGGCGGTGAAGGAGTTGCAGCCGTAGTTGCCGCTGGCCTCCTTGCCCTCGACGAGCAGGTCGGCGCCGGCGGGCGCGGCGGTCTTCTTCCCGCCGGCCGTCACGCTCTCGACGTTCCATTTGACTCCGGTCAGGGCCTCCTTGGGGGCCGTGCCGGCACCGGCGCCGGCGTCCGAACCAGTGCTGCTTCCGCAGCCGGTGAGGGCGAGGGCGGCGACGAGGGCCGCGGGGGCAAGTCGGAGGATTCGCATGCCGCTGTGACGTGCCGGACCCGCAGCCGGTTCCGTACCGGAGGGGGCGGATTCCGCAACGGGTCCGGCGGGGCGCCCCCGGCTCAGCTCATCACCGGCAGTACGGCCGACAGATCGGCCCGCTCCCCGCTCGCGGAGACCCTCGCCGCCCCGACCTCCGCCGCCCAGCCCGACCGGCCGGTGGCCAGCCGTACCCAGGTCAGCGGGTCGGTCTCCACCACGTTCGGCGGGGTGCCGCGGGTGTGCCGGGGCCCCGCCACGCACTGGACCACCGCGAAGGGCGGGATGCGGACCTCCACCGAGCCGCCCGGGGCCTTGACCGACAGGGCGTCGGCGAGCAGGCGGGTGCAGGCGGCCAGTGCCTGCCGGTCGAAGGGGACCTCCAGGCCCGCGGCCCGGTTCAGGTCGTCGGTGTGGACGACCAGCTCCACGGTGCGCGTGACCATGAACTCGTCCAGGGTCATCGCCCCGATCCGCAGGCCCAGCGGCCGGCTGCCGGGCTGCTCCGCCAGGGTGGCGGCCAGCCGCGCGGCGGACCGCTCGTACTGCACCTCCAGCGGGGCGTCGGTGGAGAACTCCCGGGCCGCCGCGGAGATCCCGCGGGCCAGGGCGGCGGTCGCGAAGGGCCACTGCACCGCCGTGACCTCGGCCTTCGCGGGCGCCGGCCGCTCGGCGGCGTCCGCGAGCGAGTCGATCACCCAGGCGATGTGCGCGGCCAGGTCCCGTACGGTCCACTCGCCGAGGTGGGTGGGGAGCGCGAGCTGCTCGGCGGTCAGCCCGCGGACGGCCGCGGCGACGTGCCCGAACTGGGCGGACACCGCCGCCCGGATCTTCGCGGGGTCGTAGCTGCGGGTCTTGGGCTTCCTGGCGGTCGGCATGCCGCCGAGCGTAGTCCGCGCCCGGCCGCAGCCGGCGGCAGGCCCGCCAACGACGGTGCCCCGCCCTCCCGTTGGGGAGGACGGGGCACCGTGGGACCCGCGGTCGGGAAACCGCTACGCGAGCAGCCCCGGGATGGTGGCCTCGTGCACCTCGCGGAGCTCGGCCAGCGGGAGGGTGAACTCGCCCTGGACCTCGATCGCGTCGCCGTCCACCACGCCGATGCGGGTGGCCGGGAGACCCCGGGCGCCGCACATGTCGGTGAAGCGGAGCTCCTCGCTGCGCGGCACGGACACGATGGCCCGGCCCGCCGACTCGGAGAACAGGAAGGTGAAGGCGTCCAGGCCCTCGGGCACGATCACCCGCGCGCCGTTCCCGCCCTTGAGGCAGGACTCGGCGAGCGCCTGGACCACGCCGCCGTCCGAGACGTCGTGCGCGGCGTCGACCATGCCGTCGCGGGAGGCCGAGATCAGGATCTCGGCGAGCAGCTTCTCGCGGCCCAGGTCCACCTTCGGGGGCAGGCCGCCGAGGTGGTCGTGGACGACCTGGGACCAGGCCGAGCCGCCGAACTCCTCGCGGGTGTCGCCCAGCAGGTAGAGCAGCTGGCCCTCCTCCGCGAACGCCATCGGCGTGCGGCGGTTGACGTCGTCGATCACACCGAGGACCGCCACGACCGGGGTCGGGTGGATCGCGGTGTCGCCCGTCTGGTTGTAGAGGGAGACGTTGCCGCCGGTGACCGGGGTGCCCAGCTCCAGGCAGCCGTCCGCCAGACCGCGGCAGGCCTCGGCGAACTGCCACATGACGGCCGGGTCCTCGGGCGAGCCGAAGTTCAGGCAGTCCGAGATGGCCAGCGGCTTGGCACCGGTCGCGGCGACGTTGCGGTACGCCTCGGCCAGCGCGAGCTGCGCGCCGGTGTACGGGTCGAGCTTGGCGTACCGGCCGTTGCCGTCGGTCGCCATGGCCACGCCGAGGTTGGTCTCCTCGTCGATGCGGACCATGCCCGCGTCCTCGGGCTGCGCGAGGACGGTGTTGCCCTGCACGAAGCGGTCGTACTGGTCGGTGACCCACGACTTCGAGGCCTGGTTCGGGGAGCCGACCAGCGCGAGGACCTGCTTGCGGAGCTCCTCGGAGCTCTGCGGGCGGGGCAGCTTGTTCGCATCGTCCGCCTGCAGGGCGTCCTGCCAGGAGGGGCGCTCGAACGGCCGGTTGTAGACCGGGCCCTCGTGGGCGACGGTGCCCGGCGGGACGTCCACGATCTGCTCGCCGTGCCAGAAGATCTCCAGGCGCTCGCCCTCGGTCACCTCACCGATGACGGTGGCGATGACGTCCCACTTCTCGCAGATCTCCAGGAAGCGCTCTACGTGCTGCGGCTCGACGATCGCGCACATGCGCTCCTGCGACTCGCTCATGAGGATTTCCTCGGGCGAGAGGGTCGCGTCGCGCAGCGGGACGCTGTCGAGGTCCACGCGCATGCCGCCGGATCCGGCGGAGGCCAGCTCGGAGGTGGCGCAGGAGAGCCCGGCGCCGCCGAGGTCCTGGATGCCCGCGACCAGCTTCTCCTTGAAGATCTCCAGGGTGCACTCGATGAGGAGCTTCTCCTGGAACGGGTCGCCGACCTGGACGGCGGGGCGCTTCTTGGGCTTGCCCGTGCCGTCGGCACTGTCGGACGCAGCGTCGAAGGTCTCGGACGCGAGGACCGAGACGCCGCCGATGCCGTCGCCGCCGGTGCGGGCGCCGTAGAGGATGACCTTGTTGCCGGGGCCGGAGGCCTTGGCCAGGTGGATGTCCTCGTGCTTCATCACGCCGATGCAGCCGGCGTTGACCAGCGGGTTGCCCTGGTAGCACGCGTCGAAGACGACCTCGCCGCCGATGTTCGGCAGGCCGAGGCAGTTGCCGTAGCCGCCGATGCCGGCGACGACGCCGGGCAGGACGCGCTTGGTGTCGGGGTGGTCGGCCGCACCGAAGCGCAGCGGGTCCACCACGGCCACCGGGCGGGCGCCCATGGCGAGGATGTCGCGGACGATGCCGCCGACGCCGGTCGCCGCGCCCTGGTAGGGCTCGATGTACGACGGGTGGTTGTGGGACTCCACCTTGAAGGTGACCGCGTAGCCCTGGCCGACGTCGACGACGCCGGCGTTCTCGCCGATGCCGACGAGCATGGCGTCGTTCTGCGGGGCCTTCTCGCCGAACTGCCTCAGGTGGACCTTGCTGCTCTTGTACGAGCAGTGCTCGGACCACATGACGGAGTACATGGCGAGCTCGGCACCGGTGGGGCGGCGGCCGAGGATCTCGCGGATCCGGTCGTACTCGTCCTCCTTGAGGCCGAGTTCCTTCCAGGGCTGGGAGGCGTCCGGGGTCTCCGCTGCGTGCTTGACGGTGTCGAGGGTCATGCGCTTACCAGCTTCTTCAGGACCGAGGTGAAGAACGGCAGGCCGTCGGTGCGGCCCGTCCCGATCAGCGGCTCGACCGCGTGCTCGGGGTGCGGCATGAGACCGACGACGTTGCCCGCCTCGTTCGTGATGCCGGCGATGTCGCGGAGCGAACCGTTCGGGTTGAAGTCCATGTACCGGAACGCGACCCGGCCCTCGGCCTCCAGCTCGTCGAGCGTGCGCTCGTCGGCGACGTAGCGGCCGTCCATGTTCTTGAGCGGGACCGAGATCTCCTGGCCCTGCTCGTAGTCGCCGGTCCAGGCGGTGCCCGCGTTCTCGACGCGGAGCTTCTGGTCCCGGCAGATGAAGTGCAGGTGGTTGTTGCGCAGCATCGCGCCCGGCAGCAGGTGGGCCTCGGTGAGGACCTGGAAGCCGTTGCAGATGCCCAGGACGGGCATGCCCGCCTTCGCCTGCTCGATGATCGACTCCATGACGGGCGAGAAGCGCGAGATGGCGCCCGCGCGCAGGTAGTCGCCGTAGGAGAAGCCGCCCGCGAGGACGACCGCGTCGACCTGGTGCAGGTCCTTGTCGCGGTGCCACAGCGAGACCGGCTCGGCGCCCGCGAGGCGGACGGCACGGAGCGAGTCGCGGTCGTCGAGCGTTCCGGGGAACGTGACGACTCCGATGCGAGTGGTCACCGTCAGGCCTCGACCTTCACGGTGAAGTCTTCGATGACGGTGTTGGCGAGGAACGTCTCGGCCATCTTGTGGATGCGGTCGAGGGCGGCCTGGTCGACCGGCCCTTCGACTTCGAGCTCGAAACGCTTGCCCTGACGGACGTCCGCGATCCCCTCGAAGCCCAGGCGCGGCAGTGCACGCTGCACCGCCTGGCCCTGGGGGTCGAGGATTTCGGGCTTGAGCATGACGTCGACTACGACGCGTGCCACTGGCACTCCCGGTGTGGTGGTTGGTGCGAAGGCGGTTCCCTCAGCGTACCCGCCCGAAATTTCTACGCGGGTAGACGATCTGTACGTTCACACAAGGCCCCACATTCGCCTTCACCAACACTCCGCAAAATCAACAGGAAAGCGGCACGGCCGGGATTGCGGTGGGACACGCTGACGGGATTAATTGGGCTTCACAATGCCTCGGTATTCGAGGTACAAAGGAATCCGCAAGGATTACGACACAAAGACGCATTGTTCCGAAACAGCCATACAGTCGACATCGCCGCACGTCAGAAGCGGACGGCAGAGGTCGCACGAAGGGACCGATATCCGTGGCGCAGCGCGTAGTGGTCACAATCTCCGACGACATCGACGGCGGGGAAGCAGCGGAAACGGTGGTCTTCGGGCTCGACGGTAAGTCGTACGAGATCGACCTGAATCTCGCCAACGCAAAGAAGCTCCGCAAGAGCCTGGAGCCTTACGTCACGGCCGGCCGCCGGCAGGCGCGCTCCGGCAAGACCTACAAGCACACCTCCCTCGCACCGGACCCGGCCGTGGTCCGCGCCTGGGCCCGGTCGAACAGCCTCGACGTCCCCCCGCGGGGCCGCATCCCCAAGAAGGTCTACGAGGCCTACAACGAAGCCCACTGAGGGCGGATTTGCCAACCACCCCACCCGATCCGCTAGTGTGTGGATCACGCCGAGGGGCGAGGCCGCAGGTCAGAACCCCGAAGGTCGTGCGGGTGTAGTTCAGTAGCAGAACATCCCCCTTCCAGGGGGAAGGCGCAGTGTGCGATTCCTGTCACCCGCTCTGCATCGCTTTACCGACCACTCCGGTGGATCAGGTAGAGTGGTGCTCGCACCGCCCGGTGAAAGCCGGTCGGCAGCATGCGGACGTGGCTCAGTTGGTAGAGCATCACCTTGCCAAGGTGAGGGTCGCGAGTTCGAATCTCGTCGTCCGCTCAGAGAGAAGGCCCCAGTCGGAAGACTGGGGCCTTCTGCGTGTGTGAGCGCACCCACACGCCATCCCGCCGAAAGGTGTGTCACGGACGCCCTCGAGGTTGGGTATAGTAGGCATCGCGCTACGGCGCATGCGGACGTGGCTCAGTTGGTAGAGCATCACCTTGCCAAGGTGAGGGTCGCGAGTTCGAATCTCGTCGTCCGCTCCGATGAAGAAGGCCCCGGTCACCTGACCGGGGCCTTCTTCGTGTCTCAGTGGTTCCAGGCGAGACCGGTGAGGCGCTCGTACGCCTCGATGTACTTGGCGCGGGTCTGCTCCACGATCTCGGCGGGCAGCGCCGGCGGGGGCTGCTCGCTCTTGCGGTCCCAGCCGGAGGCCGGCGAGGTCAGCCAGTTCCGCACGAACTGCTTGTCGTACGAGGCCTGCGCGCGGCCCGGCTGCCACTCGTCGGCGGGCCAGAAACGCGAGGAGTCGGGCGTGAGCACCTCGTCGGCGGCCACGAGCGTGTCCCCGTCGAAGCCGAACTCGAACTTGGTGTCCGCGAGGATGATGCCGCGCTCGCGCGCCAGGTCCCGGGCCCGCCCGTAGACGGCCAGGGTGGTCTGGCGGAGCAGGGCGGCGGTCTCGGCGCCGGTGGTCCGGGCCACTTCCTCGTAGGTGACGTTCTCGTCGTGCTCGCCCACGGCGGCCTTGGCGGCAGGGGTGAAGATCGGCGCGGGCAGCTCGGAGCCGTCCACCAGGCCCTCGGGCAGGGCGAGTCCGCAGACCGTACGGGACTGCTCGTACTCGAGGAGGCCGGAGCCCGTGAGGTAGCCGCGGGCCACGCACTCGACGGGCACCATGTCGAGGTTCTTGCAGATCAGGGTGCGGCCGGCCCAGTCGGCGGGGGCGCCGGCGGGCAGTTCGGTGCTGATCACGTGGTTCGGGACGATGTCGGCGAGCTGCTCGAACCACCAGAGGGAGAGCTGGGTGAGGACCCGGCCCTTGTCCGGGATCTCCGTGGGGAGCACCCAGTCGTAGGCGGACATGCGGTCGCTCGCGACCATCACGAGCTCGCCCGCCTCGTTCCGGTAGAGCTCGCGCACCTTGCCGGTGTGGAGGTGGACGAGACCCGGAACCTGAACCGGCTCGGGCTTTTCGACGAATCCGGACACGGTGTCTCCCTGTGGTTCTGTATGAAGCACACCGATTCTCCCGCACCCGGCGGCGATCACGGCATCGGGGCCGTCAGTCCCGCTTGCAGATCCGGTCGAGGAGGTTGGCCGTCGCGCGCTGGATCCGCTCGTCCACGTGGCCGGGCCGATCGAGGGCCGGGGACCAGGCGAAGGTGCCGGAGGCGAAGACGAGGGCCCCGCTGGGGGCCCGGTAGAGGCTGGTCTCCTGGTGCCGGCGGGCGCCCTCGCCGTCCCGGTACGGGGAGTGGGCCAGCAGGATCCGGCTCTGGTGCTCGGGGAGCTGGGTGCGCGGGTAGTAGCGGTCCGCCTCGCCGGCGACCAGCCCGTCGAGTTCGTCCCCCTCGGCGGCGCCGGTGGACTCCCACAGCCAGTGCCCGGCGTTGCGGACGACCAGCGGGGCGGGCTCCGGGACCCGGCCGGCGTACTGGATGCCCAGGAGCTGCTGTTCGGCCCGGTCCACCTCGCGCCAGAGGGCGGGGCGGCCGGGGCCGCGGCGTTTTCGGCAGGTCAGCAGCCGGTCCGGCACCCCCGACGGGGAGGGGGACAGGTCCACCTGCCAGTACATGGTGTTGGCGGAGAGGAACACCAGCGAGGTGCCGCCGTCGCGGGCGGCCTCGGCGGCCCGGCGCATGGGGGCCGACCAGTACTCGTCGTGGCCGGGGAAGACCAGGCCGCGGTAGCGGGAGGGGTCGATGCGGCCGGCGTGCAGGTCGCGGGTGTCGGCGTAGCCGAGGTCGTAGCCGTAGCGCTCGGCCCAGCGGATGAAGTCGTAGGCGTGGCCCACGTGGAGGGGCAGGCCGGCGCCCGCGTAGGGGCGGTCGAAGGAGACGGTGGTGGCCGCGTCCTCCTCGCCCAGGAGCCGTCCCTGCTCGTCCCAGGCGTGGTAGAGGCTCGCCCCGGTCCGGCCGTCCTCCGGGTAGAGGTTGTACGCCTGCCAGGTGATGTCGGGCAGCAGGAGCAGCAGATCGGCGGGCCGGTCGTCCCGGACGGTGAAGGGGATGTGCGAGCGGAACCCGTCGACGGTGGTCAGCACGGCCACGTAGGCCCCGGGGTTCCAGTACGAGGGGACCTGGAGCCGCCAGGACAGCCACCAGTGGTGGCAGGAGACGGTGCGGTCGGCGGCCAGGGGGGCGGGCTGGACGATGCCGGACAGCATCGGGCTGGAGTGGATCTTCGCGGCGCCGTCGCCCCCGTAGTGGCCGATCCGGTAGATGTCCACGGAGAACTGCTGCGGCGGGTCCACCGTGATGTGGAAGTCGATGGCCTCGCCGGGGGCCACGCCGCCCGTGGAGCTGAAGCCCTTGATCTGGCGGTGCACGTCGTCGGCGGTGCGGGGGCCGCCCGCCGGGCTGCGGGGGGCCGGGATCCGGTCGCTGCCGCTGCCGCCGCTGCCCGCCGCCGCGGCCGGGTCCACGTACCAGGGCACGACCTGGCCGGTGTCGCCGAAGTACAGCTCGCTGCCGCGGAACCAGGGGAGCGGGCCCTGGCCGAACGGGTCCGTCACCGCATGTGCGAGAGCGCCCGACTCCCAGCGCCGGATCTGGTCCGCACCCATTCCGCTCCCCTCCCTCGCTCCCCCGAACGACTGCCGCTGTGGTGCGCGGATGTCCGCGACCGGTCCCAGCACATCACATAACGCGCTCGGTTCGTCACCGTTCGTCGCGAATTGACGTGAACGGAAGCCCTGGGTCCGCATGTCTGCACGTGTGCTCCGGCTTCCGGACAGGACCCTGGGGCCCGGCCCGGAAGGAGGCTCACACCAGCCTGACCGGCTTCTCCGGCCGTACGCCGGTCTCCGCGAGCCAGGCCCGCAGCGGTTCCGGATCGCCGTCCTCGACCAGCGAGAGCACGTGGGTCGCCAGGTCCGCCCGGCGCTCGCCCGCGACGAGCAGGACCGGCCCGTCGAGCCAGTCCAGGCCCGGAGCGGCGCCCGCGGAGTCCACGGCGGCGCAGCAGACCATCGCCGAGACGTGGTCGGCCAGGAGGTCCCGTCCGCTGCGCGGCGGCTGGAGCGGGAACAGCGGTACGGCGTCCGCCCCGCGGGCCTGTCCCGCCCCGGGCGCTGCGGCCTCGGCCCGCGCCACGTCCCCGCTGAGCCGCCCGGCCAGCACCTCGCCGGCGGCGCCGTCGGCCCCGGCCAGGTGCTCGATCACCCGCTCCAGGGTGGGTCCGGGCAGGCGGTCGGGCCCGTCGGCCCGCAGCGGGCCGGAGGCCGGCGGACCGGCGGGGGGTCCGGCCGGGCGGGCGGCCGCGCCCGGCGCGGCGGTGAGCGAGTCCAGGGCGCGGTGCAGGCGGGCCGCCTCGGTGCGCCACTTCCGGTCCACGACCTCTTCCGGATACGACTGCCAGTCCACCGGCGCCCAGTCGGGTCCCGGTTCGGCCGGACCGCCGTGGAAGAGGCGGGCCGCGAGGAGGGAGGCGGCCTCGTCCACCGCACCCGGCTCCTCCAGCAGGTCGCACGCGGGCCGCTCGCCCAGCCGGCTCGTGAACCCGTCCGCGAGCCGGTCCCGGCGCGAGAGCTCGGTCAGGGCCGAGACCACGCCCGCGTCCAGCCGGGAGGGCCAGCGACCCATCCGCCAGGCGGGCAGCGCCACGCGGGTCAGCAGCCGGTCCCAGCCCGCATAGGCGAGACCGACCTGCTCCTGCGCGACGATCCGCAGTCCGTAGTCCACAGCCTGTGCACGCTCGGAGGCGGCGGTGGCCACCCCGCGCTCCATCTCGGCCGCGTCCGGGCCGCACCGGCCCAGCAGGGCCCGGCCGAGCCGGGCCACCCAGCCGAGGCCGGGCCGCTCGCCCACCGCGACCGCGGCGTCGAGCCCGCGGATGAAACGGCGGGCCGCGGCTATGTCGGGCTGGGCGGAGGGGCCGGTGCCGGCGACCACGGGGGCCAGCACGGCGCGCAGCTCCGCCACCCGCATCCACCACAGGAACGGGGTGCCGATCACGAGGACCGGAGCCCCGTCCGGGGCCGGCGCCGGGTCCTCGGCCCGGGCTGCGCGGTGGCTGCGGTGGGTCCGGTCCTCCAGCCAGCTGTCGCAGTCCGGGGTGAGGGCTATCGCGGAGGGTGCGGGCACGTCCATGCGGTCCGCGAGGTCGCGGACCAGCCGGTACAGGTCGGGAGCCGCCGTCTCGGGGAGCGGCACGGTGGGACTCACCGCGGGGCTGGCGTGCCGTACGACCGCGGCGAACGCCCCGGCGACCGCCAGCACGACGGCCGCGATCACGCACACGGCCACGGTGGCGGCCTGCCACGGCCCGCCCGCGAGCCGGCCGGTGGCCCGTGCGGCGACCATGACGACCGCCACGGCCGCGGGCAGCACGGCCAGGGCCGTCGCCCGGCTGCGCAGGCGCAGCACGGCGAGTGCTCTGGCACGCGCGCTCAACGCGCCCACCTCGATGCCCAACCCGGTTCCGGACACGGCCGGACGTCACCCCCTCGGTGCCCTGCGGCGGCTTTGGTCACTCCCCCACTGTGGCACCCGCCACCGACATCGCAATGCCGGTGGGCCAAGTGCCGGAATCCTTGCGCGGCACCATAGTTGGGAGTTCGGCACCCGTCAGCCGGACGGCTCAGCCTCACCCGATGGAATGGCTTTGGGCAAAGCTGGCTGCGGTTTCGCGCGGCCGGATGCAGACGTACGTACGGGCCCGGGCGCGGTGTTCGCGCTCCGGGCCCGTACGTGTGTGCGTGCGGCCGACCGCCGCTGTTCAGCGGGGTACCACCGGGGATCAGCGGCCTTCGGCGGCCTTTTCCGCAATGTCCGTGCGGTGCTGCGAGCCGGCCAGGCGGATGCGGCCGACCGCCTTATACGCGCGCTCGCGCGCCTGCGCCAGATCGGATCCGGTCGCGGTGACCGAGAGCACCCGGCCGCCCGCGCTGACCACGGCGCCGCCTTCGAGACGGGTCCCGGCGTGCAGGACGTACGCCTCCGGCCCGTCCTCGGCGGCCACCTCGTCCAGGCCCTCGATCGGGTCGCCGGTGCGGGGGGTGCCGGGGTAGTTGTGCGCGGCGATGACCACGGTCACGGCCGCTTCCTCGCGCCAGGCGAGCGGGGGCAGCGCGTCGAGGGTGCCGTTGGCGGAGCCGAGCAGCACCCGGGCGAGCGGGGTCCGCAGGCGGGCCAGGACCACCTGGGTCTCGGGGTCGCCGAAGCGCGCGTTGAACTCGATGACCCGGACCCCGCGGCTGGTGATCGCCAGGCCCGCGTACAGGAGTCCGGAGAAGGGGGTGCCGCGGCGGCGCAGCTCGTCCACGGTCGGCTGGAGCACGGTGGCCATGACCTCGTCGACCAGCTTGGGGTCGGCCCAGGGCAGCGGGGAGTAGGCGCCCATGCCGCCGGTGTTCGGGCCGAGGTCCCCGTCGAGGGCCCGCTTGAAGTCCTGGGCGGGCTGGAGCGGCAGCACGGTGGTGCCGTCCGTGATGGCGAAGAGGGAGACCTCGGGGCCGTCCAGGTACTCCTCGATGACCACGCGGTCGCAGGCGAGGGCGTGCGCCCGGGCCTCGGCGAGGTCGGAGGTGACCACGACCCCCTTGCCCGCGGCCAGGCCGTCGTCCTTGACCACGTACGGGGCGCCGAAGGCGTCGAGCGCCTCGTCGATCTCCTCGGGGGTGGTGCAGACGTAGGAGCGGGCGGTCGGCACGCCGGCGCCGGCCATCACGTCCTTGGCGAAGGCCTTGGAGCCCTCCAGCTGCGCCGCCTCGCGCGAGGGGCCGAAGCAGGGGATGCCGGCGGCGCGGACCGCGTCGGCGACTCCGGCGACCAGCGGGGCCTCCGGGCCGACGACGACCAGCTCGGCGGCGAGCTCCGCGGCCAGGGCGGCCACGGCCGCGCCGTCGAGGGCGTCGACCGGGTGCAGCTGCGCCACCTCGGCGATGCCTGCGTTGCCGGGTGCGCAGTGCAGACCGGTGACGTCGGGGTCGAGGGACAGAGAGCGGCACAGGGCGTGTTCGCGGGCGCCGCCGCCGATGACGAGGACCTTCACGGTGAGCAGCCTAGCCCGCGCGGCGGGGTGCCCCTTGTGCGGGCACCCCAAACCCGGGCGGCTACTCGTTCGTATATTCCTCCACCACAGTGGCGCCGAGCTCCCGCACGATCAGGTCGTGGCCGGTGAGCGCGCTGTCCACCAGATCCGGGTCGTCGTCCTCCGGAACGTCGTCCTCCGGGGCCACCGGCGGCGGCTGGTGCGCCGCGGGCGGGGCCGCCTGCGGGGGCGCGGGCGGCGGGGACTGCGGCTGTGCGGGGGCCGGGGCAGGGGCCGCCGCCGCGGGGGCGGCGGGCTGCGGGCTGTAGGCGGGCGGGCTGTACGCCGGGGCGGGCGGGGCCGCGTACGAGGAGGCCGCGGGGGCCGGGGAGCCGCCGCCGACCACGGCGTCGATCTTCCAGTTCACCTGGTACTGCTCCGCGAGCACGGCCTTGAGCACGTCCTCGCTGCCGCTGCTCGCGAAGTTGTCGCGGGCTCCGGCGTTGGGGAAGCCGAGCTGGAGCGTGGTCCCGTCGAAGCCGGTGACCTGGGCGTTCTGGCTCAGCAGGATCCAGGTGAACCGGCGCCGGTTCTTGACGGCCTCCAGGATCCCCGGCCACATCGCCTGCACCTGGCCGGCGCCCTGCGCCATGCCGGGGGAGGGCGCGGCGGGGGCCGGAGCCGCGGCGGGCTGCGGGGCGGGGGCGGGGGCGGGGGCACCGGATGCGGGCTGGGCGGCACCGGGCCAGGCACCGGGGGCACCCGCACCGGAACCGGGGGCACCCGCACCAGAACCGGGGGCGGCAGCGCCCGGCCAGGCACCGGGAGCCGGAGCCGGAGCGGCGGCGGGAGCCGGGGCTTCGGGTGCGGGCGCGGCCTGGGCTGCGGCGGCGGCCGATCCGGGCCAGGCACCAGGGGCGCCCGCACCGGAACCGGGGGCGCCCGCACCGGAACCGGGGGCGGCAGCGCCCGGCCAGGCGCCGGGAGCGGGAGCCGGAGCGGCGGCGGGGGCCGGGGCTTCGGGTGCGGGCGCGGCCTGGGCTGCGGCGGCGGCCGATCCGGGCGCGGCGGCGCCGGGCCAGGCACCCGCGGGGGCCGGAGCCTGGGCGGCCGCCGGGGCCGCGGGAGCCGGGGCGGGGGCAGGGGCCGCCTGGGCCGCGGCGGGCTGCTGGGCCGGGGCCGGCTGCGCGGCCGGCCCGGCGGCCGGAGCGCCCGCGCCGGGTCCCCGTACGGCGGCCCGGGCGGCGGCCGCGCCCCCGCCGGGTGCCACGGAGGCGGCCGGAGCCATGGCGTGCGCCTCGGGCCCGGGCACGTACCCGAGCGCCGGGCCGGCGCCCGGACCCGCCACGAAGGCACCGGCGCCGACCCCAGCGGCGGCGGCACCCGCGCCGCGCTCCAGCCGGTCCAGCCGGGCCTGCACGGACCGCTCGTCGTCGAAGGCGGCGGGCAGCAGCACCCGCGCGCAGATCAGCTCCAGCTGGAGGCGCGGCGAGGTGGCCCCGCGCATCTCGGTCAGGCCGGTGTTGACCAGGTCGGCGGCGCGGGAGAGCTCGGCCGCGCCGAACACCGAGGCCTGGGCCTGCATCCGTTCGACCACGTCCACCGGGGCGTCGATGAGCCCCTTCTCCCCCGCGTCCGGCACGGCCGCGAGGATCACCAGGTCGCGCAGCCGCTCCAGCAGGTCGGCCACGAACCGGCGGGGGTCGTTGCCACCCTCGATCACCCGGTCCACGACCTCGAACGCGGCGGCGCCGTCCCCGGCCGCGAAGGCGTCCACGACGGAGTCCAGGAGCGAGCCGTCCGTGTATCCGAGGAGGGAGGTCGCCATGGCGTACGTCACACCCTCGGCGCCCGCCCCGGCCAGCAGCTGGTCCATGACCGACATGGAGTCGCGCACCGAACCGGCACCCGCGCGCACGACCAGCGGCAGCACCCCGTCCTCGACCGCCATCTGCTCGCGCCCGCAGACCTCGGCGAGGTACTCGCGCAGGGTGCCGGGCGGCACCAGCCGGAAGGGGTAGTGGTGGGTCCGGGAGCGGATGGTCCCGATCACCTTCTCCGGCTCGGTGGTGGCGAAGATGAACTTGAGGTGCTCCGGCGGCTCCTCGACCACCTTCAGCAGGGCGTTGAAGCCCGCCGAGGTGACCATGTGGGCCTCGTCGATGATGTAGATCTTGTACCGGCTGGAGGCGGGGCCGAAGAAGGCCTTCTCGCGCAGGTCGCGGGCGTCGTCCACACCGCCGTGCGAGGCCGCGTCGATCTCGATCACGTCGATGGACCCCGGCCCGTTGCGCGCGAGGTCGCGGCACGACTGGCACTCGCCGCAGGGCGTGGGAGTGGGACCTTGCTCACAGTTCAGGCAGCGGGCGAGGATGCGCGCGCTGGTGGTCTTGCCACAGCCGCGCGGGCCACTGAACAGGTACGCGTGATTGACCCGGTTGTTCCGCAGGGCCTGCATCAGCGGGGCAGTGACATGCTCCTGACCGATGACCTCGGCGAACGACTCGGGGCGGTAGCGGCGGTACAGCGCAAGGGACGACACGCTTACGAGCGTATCCGGGCCCGCCGACAACACACGTCCGCCGAACGCAAAGCGCCCCCCACGCACCCGCCAGAGCCCACTTACCCTTGCTGCCTTCCGGCCCTGGGGGAGTTGGGTGAGATAGCGCCACGTGAGGGGCTGGCCCCAGCGTAGCGGATGAAAGCCCCCGCGATCGAGCCCGCCCCCGCACGGGAACCCCCGGACGCACCCCGGAACGGATCACGTTCGCGAGCACCCCTCAACGTCTTGTATTGTTTGCGGCGGAGGATTCGCCTAGAGGCCTAGGGCGCACGCTTGGAAAGCGTGTTGGGGGCAACCCCTCACGAGTTCGAATCTCGTATCCTCCGCAGCCGCCCACCTGGGCAAACGAAGGACCCGACCGCATCGCGGCCGGGTCCTTCGTCGTTCCGTGGTTGCAGTTTTGGTTGCAGTTCCAGCGGGAGCACTCAGCGCCACCTGCCGTTCAAGGCACTCGTTACACAGGCTGCCAAGTCCACCTTCTGAGCTCAGCAGGGCTGTGTTGACCATGGAGACCTTGCGCGTGATCGCCATCACAACATGGAGCGGCGTGCTGGCGTTCCTCCGGTGGCTCCCAGTGCCACTGGTCGCGGCCGCCGTCGCACTGTTCGGCACCCACTTCCTTGCCAAGGCACGTGAGCGCACCAACCGGGAGGATGTCCTCGCCCGGGAGCTCCTGGTGCTGGTGCAGCAGGCGGCGGAGCTCTACTTTCCCGACCGGAGCAGGACCTCGGCCGAACGCCGTCGAGCGGCGTGCGACGAGCTGTCGGAGAAACTGCACGAGATGACTGGGCGAGCCGCCCGGCTGGAGGATCGCGACCTAGGAGCGCGGGTCATCCGAGTTGCCATTGGCATGGACTCGACGTACGAGCGGTCCTGGGTTCCCGATGAGGGCGCCTGGAAAGCCGCGATGATGGGGGCCGTGCAGCAGTTGATGCGGCTGCTTGCCTCGTACGAGGTCAAGCGCCGGCACACATCAGCTACTGACTGTCCGGCCTTCGACCACGTCCAGGAGGCCGTGCGGGAGGCTGTAGCCAGTGGCGAGATCGCGAGCTGGTGGCTTGGGGCGACCCTCCCGGAGGCGCCGCTGGAGCTTGCGCACGCCCTGTGGCAGCAGGAGGTGGATGCACTCACTGCGTGACGATGCAAATCACGCCCGGCCACCGGGTGTCCACCTGGCCAAGTGAATCTTCTGGTCACCCGTACTGATCACCGTCAGCCCCCTGCGGACTGCTGTTCCTCCGCCTCGGCGACCTGACGTACGTACTCGGCCCGGACTTTCTCCGACATGCGGCAGGCATGCTGCACGCGGTCTGGCCGCCAGCGCGTCAGCAGAGAGTTGTTCTTGCTGCGATTGCAGTGGATGCAGGCAAGCACCAGGTTCGCGGCCTCGTGCAGGCCGCCGCGGCTCAGGGGGCGAATGTGATCGACGTCGCCGGCCGTCGTAGTCCGGTCGCAATAGACGCACACACCCTGGGCGCGAATCTCTGCGTAATCTCCCTCGGTCACAGGGTCCTCGGCGCCGGATCCAAGGATGCGAGCGCGGCGAGCGTTGTAGTACGCCCGGGATCGGTTGGTGCGAATGTCGGCAGGAACCCGTTGCCACTTACACGGCCCGCAACGGCGATCGCGGCCCCAGAACGTGTTGTGGCAGTCAACGCAGACTCTGTCTGAAGCCTCACAACCAGGGCAGAGAGATCGAGTGCCCCAGAAGATCCTGTTGCACTCCGGGCACTCTCGGTCCTTGGACCGGCAGGCAGAACAGAGCCGGTTCCCGGCACTTCGGAACTCGCGCCCGCATCCCGCGCACTCCCGATCTTCGTTCTGACAGCGGCTGCACCGGCTCCGCGCGCCTACGAAGGTGGCCCCGCAGTCGCGACACTCACGTTCCGAGGCGCGGCAGGAGTCGCAGTAGTTCGTCGCGCCGATGAAGGTCTCGCCACACCCCCAACAATCCCGCTCAACCTTGCGGCACTGCCAGCACTTCAGATCCTTGCCGACGAAGATCGTGCTGCACTGGGTGCATCGCCGTTCGACTGCCTGGCAGCTGCTGCACCTGAGCATGTCACTGACGATCTCCCGACCACAGTCCGCGCAGCTCCGCCTCACCTTGCGACACGGCTTGCACTTCCTGTTCGTGCCCTTGAAGGCCGCACCGCAGTCGTCACATGTCCGATCTTTCCTGCTGCACGACCCGCAGACGCGCCCGTGTCCATGGAACCGCTCGTCGCAGTGCTTGCATGTACGCCAATCAGCGCGGCATGGCGAGCATTTGAAGTTGGTCCCTCGAAAACGTCGCCCACAGGCGCATATGCGCTCTTCCACAGGCACCGTCGCGTGTTCCCCTCTGGTCGCTCTCTACAGGGGTCGGGATCTTGGAGGGGAGGCTATACGGCGCCTCTGACACTGAGGGCCTGACGAATGGCGAAGACCAGCAGGGCGAGCCGAAATCGCAGGGCTGGATACCGGGCCTTGCTGCACCGGATCCAGCTCCGCGTCTACCACTCGTCGGTGTCGCCGTGCTTCCCAGGGTTCTGGGCGCGGTCCACAGCCTGTGCACACGCCTGGGCGAAGGCGGCCTCCACGGCCGCCTTGTCCGTGCCCCGCACCTGGGCCTCGACCTCCCGGCCGACGCCGGGGCGCCGGGCCGTGCGCCAGGCGGACGCGCGATCAGTGTAAGTGTCGGTCTCGAACTCCCAGGCCGGCGTAGACCACTGCTCGGGAAGTCCGCTGGTCATGGGTTCCCCGCCGGAGAGGAAGAGAGCGCGGGCGTGGAAGACCACGGTGCGTTCCGGCATCCGGTGTCGGATGGCGCTCACTCCACCAGGGCCCCTGGTGTTCCCAGCGCCAGCGGTCCCACTCTTCGACCTCGGCAGGGTGGTCGGGCTAGTCCTCACCCCACCGCGCAACGACCTCATCGGCGTGCTCACGGTGGCGAAATGGCACCCTCCGCTCGCCAAGGCGGGCGACATGCACCACCAGTTCGGCTGGGACGGGACTCCGACCCTCGTCTGTCACAGAGACTTCCGACGCTTGGCCGGTGCCCCGCAGGAGGCCGCCGACCTTGTCCGCGGTGTCCTTGAGGACGCGGCTGGTCAGGTGCTGGTAGCGGCGGCGCATCCGGGCGGACTTGCCGGGCTCCCAGCCCATGATGTGCGTCGACGACCGCGTCTGGAACGCCGAGGATGAGCAGGACCGTCGCCGCGGTATGACGGGCGTCGTGTAGGCGAGCGTCGCCGACGCCCGCGGCCTTCAGCAGCTCCTTCCACTTGTGGTAATCGGTGTTCGGGTTCAGGGGCTCGCCGGTGGGCGAGGTGAAGACGTACCCCTTCTCGGTCCACAGGTCGCGGGCAAGGGCACGCTCGCGGGCCTGTTCCTCCTTGTGCTGGCGCAACAGCTGGGGCAGCTCGTCGGGGGCGCCGATGGGCCGCTGGCCGGCGCGGGACTTCGCATTCTTGGTCTCGCGCCGGGTGTTGATCTTCTGGGGGCAGTAGCCGGGCTTGCGCCCGAAGCGGTCTCCGCAGCCGTGCTTGTAGCGGGGCCGCAGCCGGCCACGGCGTACGCGGATAACGCCGAGGTCGAAGTCGACGTCGTCCCACTGCATGCCGAGGACCTCACCCTGTCGCAGGCCGAGGGCCAGGGCGATGACCCAGCGGGCGGTGTTGCGGTGCTTGGCTGCCTCGGCGAGCAGGCGCTGGACCTCCTCGACCGTGTAGGGCTCGACCTCCTCCTCTTCCAGACGCGGGGCCTTGGCGATCGTGGCCGGGTTGACGGTGAGGTGGGCGCGGCGGACCGCCTCGTTGAGAGCGGTTCGGACGGTGCGGTGGACCTGGTGGGCGGTGCCGGCGGCGCTGCCGGAGTCCTGCATCTTCTTGTAGAAGCGCTCCAGGTGTTCGGGCTCGAGCTTCTCCAGGCGGTGGGCGCCGAGGCCGGGTATGAGGTGGTGGTTCACCGCGACGCGGTAGCCGTCGATGGTGTTCTCCGAGACGTGCGCGGCGGCGATGTTCTCCACCCAGTGCGTCAGCCACGTCTCCAGCGTCCAGCTCATGCCGACCTTGCGGACGGCACCCTTGTCGCGCTGCCGTTCCAGCTCGCGCACGAGCTTGGTGACCTCATGGCGGGTCTTGCGGCTGACGTGGCGCCGGTCGGGGCTGCCGTTGTCCTTGGTGCCGACGGTGACGTAGCCATGCCATCGGCCGTCCTTGCCCTGGAAGATCGACGAGGCCCCGTTGGGCTGGAGGGTCTTCGGTGCGGAGGCTCGCGTCACGCGGCGGCCCCGAAGTCGCTCGCCGACAGACGGCGGCTGAGGAAGTCGTTCACCGCGTCGGCGAGGTCCCCCTCGGACAGATCGATCACGGACCGGTAGCCGGCGCAGAAGGCGGCGATGCGGTCGAGGTCGAAGACGCTCCCGACCCCGAACTGCACCTGCGCGGTCCGCGCGACCTCCTCCCCGTACGGGCGGACACCGAGCCGGTCCCAGTCCAGGACTGCCACGACCTGGCCGTCCTGCCGCAGCAGATTGCGGTACTGGAAGTCGCCGTGCGTCCATCCGTAGGGCCCGGCTGGCACCTCGCCGTCAGGCCGGGCATCGGCGTACCGCGCGAGGAGGCCACGCCGGTCGTGCAGGGCCTCGGTGGCGGCCTTGTCGAAGTCGGTCACCGAGTCGGCCGGGAGACGACCCAGGAGAGCGACGGCTGCCCGGTCCGCCTCGGCCACGCCCCGGACCTTCGCGGCTGGCGCCTGCTCCGGGACCGGGCCGGGGCCGTACCGGCGCAAGCCCTCGTGAAGGCGAGCCAGGAGAGCGCCGAGATCGCGAGCCTGGTCGAGCGGGAGGTCTGTCCCCTGAACGTGCTCGCCGTCCACCCCGGGCAGGACGCAGTAGCCGTGACCGCCGGCCTCGACCACGAGATCCCCGCCATCGGCGGGCAGCGGTGCGGGGACCGGGATGCTCTCGCGAGCCAGGTCCACCAGGACCGCGAGGTTCCTGCGGACCTTCGGCAGAGGGACGTCGGTGACCTCCTTCAGGGCGTACGTCCCGGCAGCCGTCTCCAGTCGCCAGTTCCGGTTCATCAGGCCATAGGCAAGGAACCTGATCTTTGTCCACAGTGCGTCGCAACCTGCCCCGTCCGCCGGGTCGCCACCTGGCGCAGGGCCTGGGCGGGACCGGGGTCCGGGGCGGCCCCCGGTCGGCTACACGTCCGCCATCTGCGGCATGTCGCCTACCGTCGTCGTCAGGTCGATGACGGAGAAGTTGGCCCCCTGCGGGTCCGTCAGGGCGGCGAAGCGGCCGAACGGGCTGTCCATCGGGCCGAACTGGAGCACCGCGCCGCGGTCCGTGGCCCGCTTCACCGCGCCGTCGCAGTCGTCCACCGCGAAGTACACCGAGATGTACGGCGGGATCTCCGGCGGGAAGTCCCGGTCCATCACCATCCGGCCCAGGACCATGTTGTCCTTGGAGCCGACGTGGAAGACCTTGTAGTCCATCGACGCGTCGTCCATCTTCTGCGCGCCGTACGGGAAGACGGCGGTCAGGAACGCGTCCGCCGTCCGGGGGTCGCGCGTGAACAGCTCGGCCCAGGCGAAGGAGCCCGGTTCCGCCACCTTCTCGAAGCCCTTGTGGTCGCCGGGCTGCCACACGCCGAACACCGCTCCGCTCGGCTCCTTGCCCAGCATCATCGAACCGAAGGTGCCGACGGCCATCGGCTCCATCAGCACCTCGCCGCCCGCCTGCTTCACCTTCTCCGCCGTCGCGGCCGCGTCCGGCGAGGCGAAGTACAGGCACCAGGCCGACTGGCCCTCGGCCCCAGGCATCGGGGGCACCACGGCGGCGACGGCCTTGCCGTCCGAGTAGGCCTGCGTGTAGTTGCCGTACTCGCTGGAGCTCTCGCCGAACGTCCAGCCCAGTACGTCGCCGTAGAAGGCCTTGGCCCCCTCCAGGTCGGCGAACATCGCGTCCGCCCAGCACGGTGCGCCTTCCGGGAACTCCGAGATGTCCATGGTCTTCCTCGCTCCTTTTGTCCGGGCTTGCCCCGGCTTCCGGGATTCACACGCTAGCCACCCGGTGCGCCGCCCGCGCGGGGAGAGCGGAACCTCCCGAACATGGACACATGGACGCAGAGATCCACCTGGCCCAGCAGCCCGAGGCCGACGCGCTGCTCGGCCGCAGCCCCCTCGCCGCCCTGACCGGCATGCTCCTCGACCAGCAGGTGCCGATGGAGTGGGCCTTCTCGGGCCCGTACACCATCGCCACCCGGATGGGTGCCGAGGACCTGGACGCGCACGAGATCGCCGCGTACGACCCGGAGGCCTTCGCCGCCCTGCTCTCGGAGAAGCCGGCCGTGCACCGCTACCCGGGCTCGATGGCCAAACGGATCCAGCAGCTGTGCCAGTACCTCGTCGAGCACTACGACGGGGACGCGGGCGCCGTGTGGACCGGGGCGGGTAGCGGGGCCGAGCTGCTGGCCCGGCTGCGGGAGCTGCCCGGCTTCGGGCAGCAGAAGGCGCAGATCTTCCTGGCCCTGCTCGGGAAGCGGTTCGGGGTTCGGCCGCGCGGGTGGCGGACGGCCGCCGGGCCGTACGGCGAGGACGGCTGCTACCGCTCGGCCGCCGACATCACCGGCCCCGAGTCCCTCGCGAAGGTACGGGCGTACAAGCAGGAGGCGAAGCGGGCCGCGAAGGAGGCCAAGGAGACCAAGGAGACCAAGGAGGACCGGCCGGCCAAGGGGGCCAGGGCGGCCAGGGGGACGAAGACCGGCGGATGACCGTCCCGGCCGTGCGGGCTGGCCCGGGCCCGCGCCCCCGGCCGGCCCGCACGGCCGCCCCCGCCTCCGGTGCGCGCCCCGCCCCCCGCCTTTGGGAGACTCGACCAATATGAAGACCGAACTCACGGACACGACGTCCAGCAAGGTCAACGCGGCCCTGCTCAAGGCCCGCCGCGCCATCGGCAGCCCGACCATGGGCATGGTCCTCACCCTGGTCGTGGTGACCGACGAGGAGAACGCCTACGACGCCGTCAAGGCCGCCTCCGAGGCCTCGCGTGAGCACCCGTGCCGGATCATCGCCGTCATCAAGCGGCAGGGCCGCGCCCACCGCCGCCTCACCCAGACCCGCCTCGACGCCGAGCTGCGGGTGGGCACGGACGCCGGCACCGGTGAGATCGTCCTGCTGCGCCTGCACGGGGAGCTGACCGCGCACGCCGGTCCCGTGGTGCTGCCCCTGCTGCTGCCCGACGCGCCGGTGGTGGCCTGGTGGCCCGCCGACGCGCCCGCCGACCTGGGCCGCGACGAGCTCGGCCGGCTGGCCCAGCGCCGCATCACCGACGCGTACGCCGCCCTCGACCCGCTGGCCGAGCTGGACTCCCGGGCCGCGGGCTACGCGCCGGGCGACACCGACCTGGCCTGGACCCGGCTGACCCCGTGGCGCTCGCTGCTCGCGGCGGCCCTGGACCAGAAGCCGGTGACGGTCACCGGCGCGGCGGTGGAGAGCGAGGCGGAGAACCCGAGCGCCGACCTGCTCGCCGGCTGGCTGGAGGAGCGGCTCGGGGTGGCCGTGGACCGGGTGGTCACCGGCGGCCCGGTCATCACCCGGGTGCGGCTGCGGACCGGGCAGGGCGAGATAACGGTGGACCGCCCCTC
Source organism: Streptomyces sp. NPDC030809 (assembly GCF_055572195.1). Taxonomy (NCBI): domain Bacteria; kingdom Bacillati; phylum Actinomycetota; class Actinomycetes; order Kitasatosporales; family Streptomycetaceae; genus Streptomyces; species Streptomyces sp. NPDC030809. The sequence goes on along the minus strand of NZ_JBVIDV010000036.1, from coordinate 5,123 downwards.
GGGTGCGCTGGCCACCCTCGGCGTGCCGGGTCAGCCGGACCGCCGGGTGGCCCTCAAGATCCGCTCCACGGCGGAGCTGATCGCGGAGGAGCTGCGCCGGCTCACCGCCGACGAGACCTACGCCTCGGCCCTGCGGCGCGCGCGCAGCGAGGCCGCGGGGGCGGCCCGGGCGCAGAGGTAGCCGCTGCGGTACGGGTGGGCGCGGGGTGGTTCCGGCCCCCGCCACCCGACCCGCACCCCGCCACCCGGCCCGCCCCTGCCACCCTGCCCGTACGCCGTCCTGCGCGGCCGGGCTGAACCCGTACGCCCCGCCCGCCCCCGCCGTGTCGGACACCCGTCAGCGCCGCCGGCGGGCCGTGCCGAAGATGGAGCGGGAGATCTCGCGGCCCAGCTGGGTGCCCAGGGAGCGGGCCAGCGAGCGGAAGATCCCGCTGCCCACCACCTGCTCCACCAGCGACTCGTCCTTGGCCGGCGCCCCCTTCGGGGCCCGGCCCGCCTCCCGCGCCGGCTCCCGCGCCGCCTGCGCCCGCTTCTCGGCCTCGGCCGCCGCGGCCGCCGCCTCCGCGGCCTGCTCCGCCGCCGCCTGCTCGGCGCTGATCTTCTCGTACGCCGATTCCCTGTCCACGGCCTGTGCATAGCGCGGGTACAGCGGCGAGGACCTCACCGCGCGGTCCAGCTCCTCCGCGGGCACCGGCCCCATCAGCGACTGCGGTGCCCGCAGCCGGGTCGCTGCGACGGGCGTGGGCGCACCCTTCTCGCTCAGCACCGTGACCACGGCCTCGCCGGTGCCCAGCTGCGTGAGCAGCTCCTCCAGGTCGTAGTCGGAGTGCGGGAAGGTCCGCACGGTGGCCTTCAGGGCCTTCGCGTCGTCGGGGGTGAAGGCGCGCAGCGCGTGCTGCACCCGGTTGCCGAGCTGCGCGAGCACGTCACCGGGCACGTCCTTGGGGGTCTGGGTGACGAAGAAGACCCCGACGCCCTTCGAGCGGATCAGGCGGACGGTCTGCGTGATGGATTCCAGGAAGGCCTTCGAGGCGTCGGAGAAGAGCAGGTGGGCCTCGTCGAAGAAGAAGACGAGTTTCGGCTTGTCCAGGTCCCCGACCTCCGGCAGGCCGTTGAACAGGTCCGCCAGCAGCCACATCAGGAACGTCGAGAAGAGCTGCGGCTTGTCCTGCACCGCCGGGAGTTCCAGCAGGGACACCACCCCGCGCCCGTCGGGGGCGGTCCGCAGGAACTCGGCCGTGTCGAATTCCGGCTCGCCGAAGAATTCCGTGGCCCCCTGCTGCTCGAATGCGGTGAGGGCCCGCAGGATCACCCCGGCCGTGACGGTGGAGAGCCCGCCGATCCCCTTCAGCTCGGCCTTTCCGCGGTCGGACACGAGGAAGGCGACCACGGCCCGCAGGTCCTTGAGGTCGACGAGTTCCAGGCCCTTGGAGTCGGCGTAGTGGAAGATCAGCCCGAGCGACTGCTCCTGGGTCTGGTTGAGCCGGAGCACCTTGGACAGCAGCACCGGCCCGAAGCCGGTCACGGTGGCCCGCAGCGGGATCCCCGGCCCGATCCCGCCCAGGGAGTAGAACTCGCTCGGGAAGCCCGCCGGGGCCCACTCCTGGGCCACGTCCCGGGCCCGCTCCGCGACCCGGTCGCCGGGCGCCCCGGGTGCCGAGATCCCCGACACGTCGCCCTTCACGTCCGCGAGGAACACCGGCACGCCGTGGGCGGAGAGCTGCTCCGCGATCAGCTGGAGGGTCTTGGTCTTGCCGGTGCCGGTGGCGCCCGCGACCAGTCCGTGCCGGTTCAGCACCGGCAGCGGGATGCGCACCTGCCGGTCCGGCAGGCAGGCCCCGTCCCAGAGCAGGGCGCCCAGGTCGAGCGCGGGCCCCTCGAAGGCGTAGCCCGCGGCGATCTTGTCGGCGGCGGCGCGGTCGGCGGGCTGCCCGGGGGCCGGTTCGCCGGCCCGGTCGGCCGACGGGGTGGATCCACTCATAGTCACTCCCGGATTGGCGCTCTTTGTCACCTTTGCACCCGTGCAGCGAGGCTGCGCCCGCAGCCACCGGCCCGGTAGGCTTTCCGTGTGATCTTCAAGCGCATCGGAAACGGGCGGCCCTATCCCGACCACGGACGGGAAAGCGTCCGGCAGTGGGCGGACGTCGCTCCGCGCCCGGTCCGGCTCGACCAGCTCGTGACCACCAAGGGACAGCTGGACCTCGAAACGCTGCTCGCGGAGGACTCGACCTTCTACGGCGACCTCTTCGCGCACGTCGTGAAGTGGCAGGGCGACCTCTACCTGGAGGACGGCCTGCACCGCGCCGTGCGCGCCGCGCTCCAGCAGCGCCAGGTCCTGCACGCCCGCGTCCTCGAACTGGGCTGAATCCCGGGGCCGGCTTCCGCCGCTCCGCCACCGAAATCGGGCTGATTGCGCCTTTCGGGTCGGCCCTGGGCTATTCATAGATCATTTAGTAGGCATCGTCACCGGGCCGCACTACGCTGCGCCCATGAGCATGCTCACTCCCCCCGGCATGGGCGGAAAGTACCGCGTCACGGGAACCGCCTATCCCCGCATGCGCCGCCCCCGCCGCCGCCGGATCGTGCTCGCCGTTCTCGGCTCGGTCCTCGCGCTCGGTCTCCTCGGTTACGGGACCCTGCAGCTCATCGACGTGTTCCGGGGCGACACCGGCAAGAAGACGGCCGCCGCGCACAAGGCGGACTGCGGACGGGCCGCCAAGGCCGCACCCGCCACCGCGCAGGCCGCCGCGAAGGCCCTCCCCAGACCGGGCCAGATCACGGTCAACATCTACAACGCCACCCCGCGCAGCGGCCTCGCCAAATCCGTCGGCGACGAACTCAAAAAGCGCGGGTTCCTCATCGGCAAGGTCGGAAACGCCCCCGCCGATTTCGACAAGAAGGTCGCCGGCACCGGAATACTGCTGGGCTCCCCGCGGACCGACAAGGCCCTCTTCGCGGTGCTCGGCACCCAGCTGCCCGGCGCCGCCCGGCAGACCGACGCGCGCGAGGGCGCGGACGTGGACCTGATCCTCGGCACCGCCTTCAAGGAGCTCAGCAAGAAGGAGGACGCGGACCGGGCCCTGGCCGCACTGGCCAAGCCCGCACCCGCGCCCTCCCCGAAGTGCTGAGCGCTTCCCGGACGCAGCCGCCCGGGACCTGAGCCCCGTGCCCGCACGCCCGCGTACGGAGATCCGCTACTCGGCGGTCCCGTACATCCGGTCCCCGGCGTCGCCGAGGCCCGGAACGATGTAGCCGTGCTCGTTGAGGCGCTCGTCCACCGACGCGGTCACGACGGTCACCGGCTGGCCGGCCAGGTCGCGCTCCATGACCTCGATGCCCTCGGGCGCCGCCAGCAGCACGACCGCCGTGACGTCGTCGGCGCCGCGCTTGATCAGCTCCTGGATGGCCGCGACCAGCGTGCCGCCGGTGGCGAGCATCGGGTCGACGACGTACACCTGGCGGCCGGACAGGTCCTCGGGCATCCGGGTCGCGTACGTGGAGGCCTCCAGGGTCTCCTCGTTGCGGACCATGCCCATGAACCCGACCTCGGCGGTCGGCAGCAGCCGGACCATGCCGTCGAGCATGCCCAGGCCGGCCCGGAGGATCGGCACGATCAGCGGCCGGGGGGCGGAGAGCTTCACGCCCGTGGTCGGGGCGACCGGGGTCTCGATGTCGGCCTGCTCGGTGCGCACGTCCCGGGTGGCCTCGTACGCGAGCAGGGTCACCAGCTCGTCGGCGAGGCGCCGGAAGGTCGGGGAATCGGTGCGCTTGTCGCGCAGGGTGGTCAGTTTGTGCGCCACCAGCGGGTGGTCGACGACGTGGATCCGCATGGACCCAACAGTAACCGGGGAAGCCGTGCCCGATGGCCCCCGGCACTGGCATCAACGGGCCTGTCCGGGGGAAGGTGGGTGCGGGGGTCTCCCTCGCGAAGCGGAGGAGGACGACGGAACCAGCCTGGGGTGGTGACGCCGATGCCCGACGGGAACAGAGCGAACGGACAGGACACGGATTCCGCAGCGGGATCCGCACCGGAGGAGCCGGAGACCGCTGCACAGCGCAGACAGCGGCGCGCCCAGTTCCTGCGCGACCTCAACGAGGCGCGGGAGCTGCGCGAGCGCGTCCAGCCGCGCCGGGCGCGCGCCGCCCGGATGCGCCAGCAGATGCGGATGCGGACCTTCCGCTGGTGAGCGGCCCGGATCCGCCGGTGCCCGCGCCCGGCCGGAAACGGGCTCCCGCCACCTGCCGGAAGCGGCCCGACGTGCACGGCGCGGCGCGACGCAAGCGCGGAAGACCTCTCGCAAAGCCCTTGTTTCTGCCACGATGCCGATGGGGCGGGTCACGGACGGGCGATCAGGCCGTTCCACCTCCCCCAACCTCCGGCCGGGGGGACCCCCAACCGGCACGCCTATGACCAGTGGGAGAGTCACGGTGTACTTCGCCGCACTGCTCGCGCGCACCGAAGACGGGTGGGAAGCGAGCGACACGGATCTCGACAACGTCGAGACGCTGTCCGATCTGACTGAACTGGCCCGTGAGTCCTCGGCCGACGACGAGGAAACGGTCCTCGTCTTCATCGAGCAGGAGGACTCCTGGTTCGCCATCGTCCGCGTCGACGGCGAGGACGACCCCCGGATCTTCGTGTCGGACGCCGCCGCGGCCGCCCGCAGCTCGTACGGGGAGATCCTCCTCACCGACGAGCTGCTCGGCCGGGAACCGGGTTCCGTCGACGACGAACTGGAGGAACTCGTCGATCTCGACGGGACGGAGGACGGCGAACCCGAGCCGCCCGCCGCCGAGGAGGGCTACGAGGACGAACTCGACGAGGACGCGGGCACGGCGGCCGAGGCCGTGCCCTCCGGGCCGATCGGGGATCTGCAGATCCTCGCCGACCTGGGCCTGTCCCAGCGCGAGCTCCTGGGCATGAGCACCGACGCGCTCGGCGAGATCGCCGAGGCACTGGGCGCCTCCGAGGTCCTGGAGACCGTCCGCTAGTGAACACCCCGCAGCAGCCCGGGGGGGGGGGGGGGGGGGGGGGGGGGGAGGGGCGGGGGGGGGGGGGGGGGGAGCAGCCGGCTTTCACCCGCTACCCACCCCTCCTTATTGCCCCCCACTACTACCACCGC
>NZ_JBVIDV010000035.1:0-74716 GCF_055572195.1 Streptomyces sp. NPDC030809 | reverse complement strand
CGGACCCCCGCCGTCACTCTCGCCGCATGACCACCCCAAACACCCGCATACCAGGCACCACGCCCTTGACGAAGGACATAGAGACACCCCCCCCGGACACGGCACCCGCCCCCGAACCCCTGTCTCCTCAGCCGCCCCTGCCTCCCCCACTTGCGCCGGAGTGCCCCCTGCACGGGCTGAGGGCGTGGCGCCGGCGCCGGACCAAGCCGAACCGATACGGGGCGCCACCTAGAAGCCCGGCCGGGAAGCCGGTTGCCGTCCGCCCGCGGACGGCCCGGTGGAGGCTCCGTAGGCGGCGGGACAACCGGAGGCGGCCCGGCCGTCGGTGGGCGCGGCCTGCGGGCTCGCACGGCCGGAAGCCCGCACCTCAACCCCCCGACTCCGCCGGAAGTCCCCTGGCCGGGCTGGGACGGGGCGCGACGGCTGTCGGGGCAAGAGGGGACGGCAAGGGGTGGCCGGTGCGGGCGGGAGGGCGGCGGCTCCGGGAGGGCGGCGGCTCCGGGAGGGCGGCGGCTCCGGGAGGGCGGGGGCTCCGGGAGGGCGGGGTCAGTCGATCACCGGTGGGACGAGGCGGCGGGGTGACTGCCAGGGGGTCGGGTCCTCCGTGGGGCGGCGGGGCGGGTGGGGGCCGCGGGGCGGCGCGCCGGTGACGCCCGTGGTTGCCATGCCTCCCATGACGCCGGTGCCGGGCACCGCAGGTGGGTAGCCGGGCTGACCCGGCGGGAGGGGCGGGGGTTCGGTGGTGGCGGGGGCCGTGCCCGTGGTGCCGCCGAGGTCCGCGGCCGTCTCGGCGCCGATGACCAGGCCGCGGGGAAGAGCGCCGCGCAGCGCGGGGACCGGGCGGCCGCCGATGATGCCCGGGTCGCGGGGCGGCGAGGACTGGGTGCCGGCGGCGGTGGCCGGGCCGCTCGCGCTGCCGCGCAGGGCGCCGGTCGCGGCCGGATGCGGCGGAACCGGCGGCGCGACGGCCGGGTACGCCGGGCCGAGGGCGAGCGAGGGCGGCTGGTCGCCAAGGGCGTCTGGCGCGGCGGGAGTTGCCGCGGGCGGATGGTGCGGCCCCGGCACGGCGGGAGACGCCCCCGTGACGGCTGACGGGGTCCCGGTTCCGGAGAGGAGCATCGCCACGTCCGCGTCCGCGGAGCCGTACGCGGGCCCGTCCGCTCCGAGCGGCCGCGGCGGGGCGGACGGCTCCGCCCCCGTTCCCGCCCCGGGCCCCGCCCCCGTCGCCGGCCCCGGCCCCGGCCCCGGCCCCGCAGCCAGCCCCAGCCCCGTCGCCGTCGCCGTCGCCGTCGCCGTCGCCGTCGCCGTCAGCGGAACCATCAGCGGAGCCGTCGCGCAGGCTGGGGTGCCGTCCGCTCCCTCGGCCCGGCGTCCGCCCGCACCCCGCGTGCCCTGCGGCGCCTCGGCTCCCGGCGGCGGAAGCACCGGCGCCTGCGCGTGTGCGATGTCCAGCCGGGACGCCGACAGGGCGTAGGACTGGGCGAGTTTGGTCATCTGCCGGACGGCCTCGGCATGGCCCTCGGCCAGCGCCGCCGCGACCTGCGAGGCGCCGGGGGCACTCGGCACGGCCCCTCCGGCGCCCACCCCCGGCCAGGTGCCCGCCGTCCAGGAACCCCCGCCCGGACCCGGCCGCGAGGCCGCCGCCCCGGAACCCCACCCGCTCGCCGCCGCGGGCCCGCCCGGCCCCGAGGCCGCCTCGCCCACGCCCGGCCGCCTCCCCACCCCGCCGGCTTCCGCCCCCGCCCCGTACGGCGGCATGGCCGCCCGTACTTCCGCGAGGGTCTGGGCCGCGTGCCGCAGCCAGTCGCCGGTCGTACGGCTGAAGTCGGCCAGGGTCAGGGCGGTGACGGCCATGCGGTGCACCTGCTCCTCGTACGCGTCGGCCGCCTCGCCCTCCCAGCCCGGCACCCGGAGGCGTTTCAGCACCTCACCGATCTCCTGGACCGCGTCCGCGGCCCCGGCCAGCTGTGCGGCACAGGCCGCGACCGCCTCCGCGTCGGCCGAACCGACCATCCCGAGCAACTCCCCGTGCCCGCGGCCCTCGAAGTCCGCAGCCCCCGCGCTCACCCGGGCCCTCCTCCGCACTCCCTGGTGATCGCGCTCATTCCGAGTCCCCGGTCCCCCACCACTGCGCGTGCCCCCCGCCTTCCTGGTTCGGGTCCGGACCGTGCGCATTCCGGCCGCAGGGGGTCCGGCCGGGCCAGGCCCGGTGCGCCGCGGCTGCCTCCGCGTCCGTGGCCGCGCCGCGCAGTCGGGCACGGGCCTGCGCGTCCGTGTCCTCGTAGCCGTCGCGAGCCGCGGCCAGTGCGAGGGACAGGGCTTCCAGGTGGGCGGCCAGAGAGGCGGCCAGGGCGGCAAGTTCGGCGTGGGAGCGGGTGTACGCGCGCATCAGACGGTCCGCTTCCGGGAATCCCGTGCCCAGGCTGCCGGGGGGCAGGGCGGCGGTGTCGCGGAGGCGGGTCGGGGCCGCCGGGGAGGCCTCCAGGGTGTCCAGGAGGGCGCCGAGTCGGCGCCGGTACGCCGTCATGCTCGCGGCCTCGACCGACAGGCCCGGCGGCCTGGCGCCCGCGGGCCCCTGGGGAGCCGCAGGCCCTGCCGCATCAACAGCCCCCGCCGCGCTTGCCGGGCCCACGACTCCCGGCGGTCCCAGAGGCCCTGCCAACCCGGCAGACACAACCCGTCCTGCACTCCCCGGCGGCCCGGCAGGACCCACCGCCCCGGCCACGACATGCGCCCCTAAGCGCGCCACAGCGCCGCTCGCCACAGCGCCCGCGTCCACCGCCACAATGCCCGCGCCCACCGCCACAGCTCCCGTCGGCACCGCGCCCACCGCCACGCCTGCCGCCCCCGCCTCAGCCCTGGGTCGTCACCACGGCTGCCGAGGGGCGGATCGGGAGCCTGTTCACCGGGCGGCCGGTGGCGGCGCGGACGGCCGAGGCGATGGCTGCCGGGGCCGTGACCACCGGGACCGCGCTCGCCGCCTTCGCGCCGAAGGGGGCCACCACGTCGCGTTCCTCGACCAGCTTGACGATCCGGATGTCCGGCGCGTCCAGCGCGGTCGGCAGGGCGTAGCCGGTCAGGTCCGGGTGCCGGACCAGGCCCCCGGCCGTGCGCAGGTTCTCGGTGAGCGCGGCGCCCACGCCCTGCGTGACCCCGGCCTCGATCCGCGCCGCGAGCTGCCGCGGGTTGAGGACGCGGCCGACGTCCTGGGCCACCGCGAGTTCCACGACCCGTACGGAGCCCAGCTCGATGTCCACGTCCACCACCGCGCGGATCGCGCAGAAGGCGAGGCCCACGAAGGCGTCGCCCTGCCCGGAGGCGTCGAGGGGCTCGGTCGGGTGCGGGCGGCACTGGGCCGTGGCCCACAGCTCCTTGCCGGCCATGGCCTCGGCCACGGTGGTCGTGAAGGCCCCGTCGTACGAGGTGATCTTGCCGTCGGCGACCTGGAGCAGCTCCGTGGACATCCCGAGCTTGTGCGCCATCGGCTGGAGCAGCTGGGTGCGGACCATCTTGGCGGCGCGTTCGACGGCCCCGCCCGAGACCCACGTGTGGCGGCCGTGCGCGGCCGGTCCGGCGGGTGGCTGGTCGGTGTCCACGGGGGCCACCGCGACCTCGTCCACGCCCAGGACCTCCTGGACGATCTGGCGGGCGAGGGTGGCGAAGCCCTGGCCGGTCTCGACGGCCGCGCAGATGACGGTGGCGACGCCGTCGTGCACCTTGACGGTGGCGGTGGAGACCTCGTCGGCGCCCTCGGCGCCGAGCATGTGGACCATGCCGAGGCCGTAGCCGACCCCGCGCCGGATCGCACCGGGCTCGCCCGCGCCCTCCGGGCCGCCGGGCAGCAGCCAGTCCTCCTCGGGGCTGTCCTTGGGCAGGGCCGGGAGTTCGAAGTCGCGGACCGCGCGCAGGAGTTCGGCCACCGGCGCCGGGCAGGTGACGGTCTGGCCGGTGGGCAGCAGGTCGCCGGTGGCGAGCACGTTGCGCATCCTCAACTCGGCTCCGTCGATGCCGAGTTTGGCGGCGAGCTTGTCCATCTGCCCTTCGTACGCGGCGCAGACCTGCATCGCGCCCTCGCCGCGGACGTGCCCGGAGGGCGGGTTGTTCGTACGGACCGCCCAGCCCTCGACGAAGGCGTGCGGGACGACGTACGGACCGCAGGCGAAGGCCACGGCGGCGGCCAGCGACTCGGCGGAGGAGTCGGCGTAGGCGCCCGCGTCCATCAGGATCTGGGCCTCGACCTTCACCAGCCGCCCCTCGGCGTCCGCGTGGTGGCGGTAGCGCAGCAGGGTGGGGTGCCGGTGGGCGTGGCCGAGGAAGGACTCCTCGCGGGTCGCGGCGAGTTTGACGGGGCAGCCGGTGCGCAGCGCGAGCAGGCCCAGGGGCAGCTGGAAGCCGGGGTCCTCGCGGTCGCCCGTGGCGCCGGGCACGCCGGTGACGACGACCTTGACCCGGTCGGGTTCGAGGCCGAAGCAGGCGGCGGCCAGGTCGCGGTCGGCGTGCGGGTCGGTGGAGGCCGTGTAGAGCTCCACCCCGCCGTCGGGGCGGGGCACGGCGAGGCCGGCCTCGGCGCCGATGGGGGCCGGGTCCTGGCGGCCGATCCGGTAGAGGCCCTCGACCACGACCTCGCCGGTCGCCTCGGCGTCGCCGTAGCTGAGCGGGATGTGCCGGATCAGGTTGCCGTCGGGGTGCAACGGCGGGGCGCCGAAGGCCTGTTCGGGGTCGGTGACGGCGTCGAGGAGCTCGTACTCCACCGTGATCGCGGCGGCGGCGAGCCGGGCCGTGTCGGGGTGGTCGGCGGCGACGGCGGCGATCGGCTCGCCGTGGTGGCGCACGACGTCGTGGGCGAAGACCGGCCGGTCGGCGATCCGGCGCCCGTGGGTGGGCGCGCCGGGCACGTCGGCGTGGGTGACCACGGCCCGGACGCCGGGCATGGCGGCGGCACCGGACGTGTCCACGGACAGGATGCGGGCGTGCGCGTGCGGGGAGCGGAGCACGGCGGCCCAGAGCAGCCCCTCGGCCCACAGGTCGGCCGCGTACGGGAACGTCCCCTCGGTCTTGGCGCGGGTGTCGGCGGGCATGACGGAGGCGCCGATGCCGCGGGGCTCGGCGGCTTCCGCGTCCGGCTGCGCACCGGCCGCCGCCGCTGCGAGGGCCGTCGCGGTCGCGATCGCGTCGGGGATCGCGGTGGCCGCGTCGTTGCTCACGCCATGCCTCCCATGCCTCCGTGGTGGTGCTCGGGGTGGTGCTGTACGCCGCCGGCGCCGGGCGGTGCCTGGTGCGGGACCCGGACCTCGGGGCCGGTGGCGGTGCCGTGGGCGGGGGTGCCGTGGGCGGGGGTGCCGTGGGCGGGGGTGCCGTCGGGATGGTCGGCGGCGCTCGCGGCCTCGCGCTCGGCGACCACCTCGCGGACGGCCTCCAGGACGCCGCGGTAGCCGGAGCAGCGGCAGAGGTTGCCGCAGAGCGCCTGGCGGGTCTCCAGCTCGCTGGGGGCGTGGTTGCCCTCCAGCAGGTCGTGGATGGTCATCGCCATGCCGGGCACGCAGAACCCGCACTGCACGGCTCCCGAACGGCACAACGCCTGCTGCACGTCGGAGAGTTCCCCGTCGGTGGCCAGGCCCTCGACGGTACGGACCTCGCTGCCGGCCGCGGTCGCGGCCGGCACCAGGCAGGAGGCGACGAGCCGGCCGTCCACCTGCACGGCGCAGGCCCCGCACTCGCCCTGCGAGCAGCCGTCCTTGGCCCCGGCCAGCCCGAGCCGCTCGCGCAGCACGTAGAGCAGCGACTCGCCGATCCAGGCCCCGGTGACGGGCCGGTCGGCACCGTTCACGCGCAACACGTAGGAGGCGTACGGGTGTTCCTCGTGCGGGTCGGCCGGGTGCGCGGCGGCCTCCCCGGCCGCCGGGCCGGCGAGGTGCCCGGCCCCGTCCGCGGCTTCGGCTTCGGCTTCGGCTTCGGCTCCGAGGGCTCGGTCGCCGTCCGCACGGTCCGCCTCGGCACCCGGCCCGGAAGCCGCGGCATCCGCCCCGGTCCCGTCCGCCGTCGCCGCGCCGTCGGCCGCACCGCCCGGAACCTGCCCGGCCCCGCCGGACGCGTCCGCGAAGGGCTCCGCGCCGCGACCGGCTTCGGCGGCGGCATCCGCGGGCGCTCCGGCAAAGGGATCCGCCCCGGCCAGGTCGGCACCGGAGGCCCCGGCGGCCGACTCCGGACCGTGCCCGGCAGCCCCCGGATGCCCGTCGGCGGACGAGTCCGCGCCGGGTCCGGCCACCCCCGCAGGGTCTGCGGGGGTGGCCAGGCCGTGCCCGGCCGCGCCTGCGGGCGCCCGGTCCGCGGACTCCGGCCCGGGGCCGGTGGCCCCGGCAGGCCCGCCGTCGAAGCCCTCCGCTCCGTGCCCCGCAGCCCGCGCACCGCCCGGATGCGCCTCGGCGAACGCCTCCGAACCGAGACCTGCGGCCCCCGCAGCACCCGAGCTGCCCCCAAAGGAGTCCTGCTCGTGGCCGCCGGGCCCGGGAGACCCGGCGGCGTTGTCGTCGAAGCGGTCCGTGCCGTGGCCGTGGGCCCCGGCGGGGCCCGTGGGCGCGCCCGCGAAGGAGTCCGGCCCGTGGCCGGCGGGGCCGGCAGCTCCGGCCGGGTCCGCGGGCCGATCGGCAGCGGACTGCGCCCGGCCGTCGGCAGTCGCCGAGCGGTCCGCGGGCGCGTCGCCGAACGCGGTCGCGGCGGCCGCCGGGTGCGGCTCCGCGAAGAGGTCCGCCCCGTGGCCGGGGGTTCCGCCGGCCACGCCCGGGCCGGTGCCGGTGGCCGGGCCCGCGCCGGGTCCCGCCGCACGGCCGCCCGGCACGATGCCCGCGGCAGCCGCCCCGGCGGGCGCGCCGCTCGGCGCTTCCCGGCCGTCGGCGGCCGTCCCCGACGGGCCGGACCCGTCGGCCGGACCCTGTCCGTGGAGACCGGGGGCCGTGCCGGGGACGCCGGCCGGACCGGCACCCGCCGCGGAACCCGCACCCGCCGCGGAACCCGCATCCGGTGCGGTACCCGCGTAGCCCTCGTGGGCAGCGGCCCCACCCGCAGAGGCCAGGCCGGTCGGTCCCGCACCCGCGAACGCGCCGTGGGCCTGGGCATCGGCCGCGCCGGCGTCCGCGGGGCTGCCCGCGGCCGCGGCCCCCGGCTGCGGGGCGGTCGTCGGCGTGCCGCTGCCGAAGGCGTCGAAGGGGGTGAGCCCGTCCGGGAAAGGCCCGGTCGCGGCGTCCACGGCACCCGGGCGGTCGGCCCCGGCGCCGTCGTTCACGTTCCGGCCCGGAGCTCCGGCGGCTGCGTGCCCCGACCCCGATCCGTACGCACCGGCTCCGGCCCCCGCCCCGGAGAGCCCGCCGTCCGCAGCGGCGTGCAGCCCCGGCAGGTCACCGGCGCGCGCGTGCCCGTCCGCAGCGGACCCCGCCCCCGGAGCCGGAGCAGCCGCGCCGCCGAAGAGCGCGGAGCCCTCGGCAGCCGCTCCCCCGGCCGCGTACCCCGGCCCACCGGACGCCGCGCCCGCGTCGAAGCCGCGGCCCAGCGTGCTGCCCGGCCCGTAGCCGGGCTCGGCGTACGGGTCCGGTGCCGGGTAGCCCGCGTACGGGGCGTCCGCCGGGTAGGACGGGGCCGGGTACGAGGCGTACCCGGCCGGGTGGCCGGACGCCGGGTCGGCGCCGGGCGGCAGGCCGGTGTCCCCGGCGGGGGTGTGGCCGGTGCCGAGGGCCTCGGCGGCCAGGTTGGTGAAACTGCCGGTCAGGTAGGCCTCTTCGGCCGGGGCCTGAGCCGGGGCCTGAGCCGCGGCCCCGGCCGGGTCCTGGGCCGGCTCGGAGACCGGCGGCCGGAAGGCGGTGCCGGTGTAGTCGGCGGGCGGCGCCACGTAGCCGCGTACGCCGTCGAACTCCTGGGGGGCGGGGTGCCCGAGCGCGTCCTGCTGCCCGGCCTCCCCGTCGGCCGCGAGATCCGCGACGGGACCGCCGACCGCGCCGGCGGCTGCACCGCCCGCCCGCTCCTCCGCCGCCGCATCGGCGGCCGGGGCGGCTGCGGCCGCGTCCTCCCGGGCCGCCTCGGCCGCGAGCGCCTCCGCCCACGGGGCCGGGGCCCCGCCGGGCAGGGTGGCCGGGGCCTGGTGGGCCCACTCCGGGCGCAGCGCGGTGCGTGCGTACTCCCCGGATTCCTCCGGAAGGTCGCCCTCAGCAACCGGAACCGCCCATTCACCCGTCAGGGCGTGGTCCTGCACCGCGTGGCCCGGCACCCCGCCGTGGCCCCCGTCCGCCCCGTGGCCGCCCGGCACCGCCTCTGCGAAGTGCCACTCCGCGGTGGCGGCCGGGTCGGGCTCGGCGCCCTCCGCCGGGGCCCCCGTACCGGCTCCGGTGCCCGCGGGCGCGGGCCACTGCACGGGGTCGCCGGCCGGGATGATCCACGTGCCGGTGGCCGCGGGGTCGGTGCTCGCCGCGGAGGTGACCGGGACGATCACGGGCGGCACGTAGCCGTGCCCGGGCGCGGCCAGCGGCTCGCCCGTGCCGGTGCCGGTGAGCATGTCCGGCGGCAGCTTCACGAAGGCCGTCGCGTCGGAGTCGTACTCGCCGCCGTGCGGCACCGGCTCCCAGCCCCATCCGGGAGCGGCCTGTGCCGGGTCGTGCGTGTTCTCGTTGCCACTCATGAGGTCAGGGCCCTTCCCAGAGCTCGCCGGGCCAGCACGGCCACGGTCCGCCGCAGCTGCAGTACCGCCGGCGGTACCGGATCCCCCTGATCCGGTACGCAGGCCATCGCCACGTAGTCGCCGAAGGCCTCCAGCGCCTCGGGCGCCAGGCTCCGCTCGCCGTCCCAGTCGATGAGCGAGGCCACCCACTGCTCGGCCTCCAGGGGCCGCAGCGGCATCGGGGCCACCGCGCCGACGGCGCAGCGCACCCCGCGGCGGGCCGGGTCGAGGACGAGGCCCACGGAGGCGGTGGCGCGCCCGGGTCCGGTGCGGCCGGTGGCCTTCAGGAACACCTGGGGGGCGTGCAGCAGCGGCACCCGGACGAAGCCGATCAGCTCGCCGGGCCGGAGCATCTCGCGGCCCGCGAGCAGGTGGGAGACGGGGATCTCGCGGCGGGAGCCGCCGGGGCCCACGATGACGAGCACGGCCTCCAGGGCGGCCAGCACGGGCAGGGTGTCCCCGGCGGGCGCGGCGGTGGCGATGTTGCCGCCGAGGGTGCCGGCGTTGCGGATCTGCGGGGGCCCGGCGGCGCGGGCCGCGGCGGCCAGGGCCGGGATGAGGGCCGCGAAGTCGGGCCGGCCCATCCGGGCGTGCGTGAGCCCGGCGCCGAGCAGTGCGTGGCCGTCCTGGTACTGCCAGCCGCGGATCTCGCTGATCCGGCCGAGGCCGACGAGTCCGGCGGGCCGCAGCAGTCCGGAGTTGACGGCCGCCATGAGGTCGGTGCCGCCGGCGACCGGCACGGCGGCGGGCATGGCGGCGAGCGCCGCCACGGCCTCGTCGAGCGAGGCCGGCAGCGTCACGGACTGCGTCGCCTGCGGTGCGTGCGTGGTCAACCCAGCTGCCCCTTCCCGATGTCCCGGCGCTCACGCCTGTCCGCCGTACGGTACGTGCTCACCGCCGGGACGTGGCAACTCTGGCACATCTTCCGCGCCGTGCGACGCGAGGGGGCACCGGGGGCAGTTCGCCCCCGACACCACGATTGGTCCGTTTTCTTCCGATCCTCTGGAGAGTTCCGCTTCCCGCTCTTCGGCGGCTTTCACGGGAGTTGGGGCGGGTGATACGGATTGTTCGCTTCCGCCTCGGCGGCCGCTTCGCGCCCCTCGCGCACCCGTACGCCCCGCACCGCACCCGCACCCCTCAGGCCTCCGGGGGCGCCCCCTCCAGCGGCCGCCCCAGCACCCCGGGGCGCTGCTGCCGGGGCAGCGGCCCGCCGGGCGGCCGGTAGTCCACCCCCAGGGCGTCGAGCCGGGCGTAATGGGCCGTCATGCGGGCCTCGAAGCCCGGCCAGTCGCGGCCGGCGGGCTCCGGCAGCCGGGACCACACCACCTCGGCGAAGGCGGCCAGCCGCGGGAACACCTGGTAGTCCACCCGGCTCTGGTCCTCCATCACCTCGGTCCACACGTTGGCCTGCGCCCCGAGCACGTGCGCGGCGGCCGCGCCGGTCAGCGCGGGCGGTACGGGCTCGAACCGGTAGACGTCCTCCAGGGTGCGCACGTAGCCGATGGGCATCGGCTCGTCCGGGCTTCCGCTTTGACGGTGGTCCAGGTACACGTGCTGCTCGGGGCACATCACCACGTCGTGCCCGGCCCCGGCCGCGGCGATCCCGCCCGCGTAGCCGCGCCACGAGGACACCGCCGCCCCGGGGGCGAGTCCGCCCTCCAGGATCTCGTCCCAGCCGATCAGCCGGCGGCCGCGGGCGGCGAGCCAGCCGTCGAAGTGCCGGATGAACCAGGACTGGAGCCCGTCCTCGCCGGCCACGCCCAGTTCGCGGATCCGGGCCTGCGCGGCCGCGGAGGCCCGCCACTGGTCCTTGGGGCACTCGTCGCCGCCGATGTGCACGAAGGGCGAGACCTCGGCCGGAAACAGCTCCAGGAGCTCCTCGAAGACGCCCTCGTAGAAGCGCAGCACCTCCTCGGTGGGCGCGAGCACGTGCGGGCTGACGCCCCAGTCGTCCCACACCCGAAGCTCCGAGGTGTCGGTCACGTCCGTGTTCCCGAGGAACGGGTACGCGGCGATGGCGGCCTGCGAGTGCCCCGGCACGTCGATCTCGGGGACCACGCGGACGTGCCGCTCGGCGGCGTACGCGACGATCTCGCGGATGTCGTCCTGGGTGTAGAAGCCGCCGTGCGGGGTGTCGTTCCACAGCGGGGAGGCGCGGTGGCCCCGGCGAGTGCGCGGGCGCCAGGCACCCACACCGGTCAGCCGCGGGTACCGGCGGATCTCCACGCGCCAGCCCTGATCGTCGGTCAGGTGCAGGTGCAGGACGTTGAGCTTGTGCGCCGCGAGCAGGTCGACGTACCGCAGCACCCCGTCCTTGGGCATGAAGTGCCGGGCCACGTCGAGCAGCATGCCGCGCCAGCCGAACCGCGGCCGGTCCTCGATCCGCACGGCGGGCAGCCGCCGGGTGCGGCCGGGCAGCGGGGCGCGGCGGTACGCGTCCGGGCCGAGCAGCTGACGGAGGGTCTGGGCGCCCCAGAAGGCCCCCGCGGGCCCCCCGGCGAGGAGCTCCACTCCCTCGGGGCCGGTGGTGAGCCGGTAGCCCTCGGGGCCCAGCACCTGCGCGAGGTCCCCGTCGAGCGCGAGGCGCACCCCGGCGGGTTCCTCCCCGGCCGGACCCGGGGGCGGCAGCAGCGGCAGTCCGGTGGCGGCGCCGAGCTCCCGCCGCAGCCAGCCGGCGGCGCCCTCGGCCCCCGGGCCGGCGGCGAGGGTGGTGGCGGGGGTGAGCTCGTACGGGGGCACGCCCTCGCGCGGCTCGACGGCGAGGGGGGCGGGGATCAGCGCGGGCACGGGGCCCGCGGCGGGCGCCGGCGCGGCGGGGGCGGGTCCGGCGGCGGGTACGGGATCCTCGTTGCGTCCTGTGCAACGACTGTTTCGCAGAGCGCTCATGGGCGCGACCCTACGGGACGACGAAGGCCCCCGGGGCGTGTTTCCACACCCCGGGGGCCTCCCGCACGGCCGCAGCCGGAGCACCCGGCGGCCGGATCACCGCACCGCCGGAGTTCCGGACCGCCGGACCTACTTGTCCTTGCCGCCCTTGTCCTTGTCGCCGCCCGGTCCCATGGACTCGTAGATCTCCTTGCACATGGGGCAGACGGGGTACTTCTTCGGGTCGCGGCCCGGCACCCACACCTTGCCGCAGAGCGCGACGACGGGGGTGCCGTCGAGGGCGCTCGCCATGATCTTGTCCTTCTGGACGTAGTGCGCGAAGCGCTCGTGGTCGCCATCGCCGTGGGACAGCTGCGGCGTCGGCTCAACGAGGGTCCCGGTGCCAGTCCCGCGCTCGGGCTCAAGAGTGCTCATGCCTGCCAGGGTACTGGGCCCGGCGGCGCTCAGTTGAGCGACGGGTCGTCCGGATAGGTGGCGACCATCGCCAGCTCGCTCCGCTGCCTGCGCAGCACGGACCGCCAGAGCCCCTCGGGGTCCGGCGAGGAGACGTCCCCGGGCTCGGACTCGACCACGTACCAGGCCCCGTCGCCGAGTTCCTCCTCCAGCTGCCCCGGCCCCCAGCCGGCGTAACCGGCGAAGATCCGCAGCGAGCCGAGGGCGCTGGCCAGCAGCTCGGGCGGGGCCTCCAGGTCCACCAGGCCGATCGCCCCGTACACCCGGCGCCAGCCGACGGGGTCCCCGCCGCCCGAGCGGAGCCGGGAGTTCGGGGCGGGGCCGTCCTCGCCGGGGACCACCGCGATCCCGAGGGCCGAGTCGAGGGAGACGGGGCCGCCTTGGAAGACCACGCCCGGCTCGCCGGCCAGCGGGGCCCAGGAGGCCAGGATGTCCCCGACCCCCACCGGCGTGGGCCGGTTGAGGACCACGCCGAGCGAACCCGCCTCGTCGTGGTCGAGCAGGAGCACCACCGCGCGGTCGAAATTCGGGTCCGCGAGCGCGGGGGTGGCCACGAGCAGTCGCCCTGTGAGCGAGGACACCTCGGTCATGCCGACATGATCCCGCATATTCGCCCTCCGGGGGGAGCGGGCGGCGGTCCGTGATCGTGTGCAGCTCAGGGCGCACGGCAGCAGCGAGGAGCGCGCGGGCCCCCGGCCGGGGGCGCCAGGCGGAGTTCAACCCTCCGCTACCCCTCCTGCACACAGGGTGCTGTGGCAAATCCATGACGTTCCCGTAGCCCCGTGAGCCTTACGAAGACGGGGCCTCTGGCCCTTACCCTTTTCTCTGGCCACCTGCCCGCCCCCTGGTCCACCGGGGGGACCCCGACTCCGGAACGCGAGATTCATGACCGGCACAGACGATGTCCTGCTTGTCCACGGCGGTACCCCGCTGGAGGGCGAGATCCGGGTCCGCGGCGCGAAGAACCTCGTGCCCAAGGCCATGGTCGCCGCGCTGCTCGGCAGCGGTCCCAGCCGCCTGCGCAACGTTCCCGACATCCGTGACGTGCGCGTCGTCCGCGGTCTGCTGCAGCTCCACGGGGTGACGGTCCGCCCCGGTGACGAGCCGGGCGAGCTGGTGCTCGACCCGACCCACGTCGAGAGCGCCAATGTCGCGGACATCGACGCGCACGCGGGCTCCTCCCGGATCCCGATCCTCTTCTGCGGCCCGCTGCTGCACCGGCTGGGCCACGCCTTCATCCCGGGCCTCGGCGGCTGCGACATCGGCGGCCGGCCGATCGACTTCCACTTCGACGTGCTCCGCCAGTTCGGCGCGACCATCGAGAAGCGCGAGGGCGGCCAGTACCTGGAGGCCCCGCAGCGCCTTCGCGGATGCAAGATCCGCCTGCCGTACCCGTCCGTGGGCTCGACCGAGCAGGTGCTGCTGACGGCCGTCCTGGCCGAGGGCGTCACCGAGCTGTCGAACGCCGCGGTCGAGCCGGAGATCGAGGACCTCATCTGCGTCCTGCAGAAGATGGGCGCCATCATCTCCATGGACACCGACCGGACCATCCGCATTACCGGTGTGGACAGCCTGGGCGGCTACAACCACAAGGCGCTCCCGGACCGCCTGGAGGCCGCCTCGTGGGCTTCCGCGGCCCTGGCGACCGGCGGCAACATCTACGTGCGCGGCGCCCAGCAGCGCTCGATGATGACCTTCCTGAACACGTACCGGAAGGTCGGCGGCGCCTTCGAGATCGACGACGACGGCATCCGCTTCTGGCACCCGGGCGGCCCGCTCAACGCGATCGCCCTGGAGACGGACGTCCACCCCGGTTTCCAGACCGACTGGCAGCAGCCGCTGGTGGTGGCCCTGACCCAGGCCTCCGGGCTCTCCATCGTCCACGAGACGGTCTACGAGTCCCGGCTGGGCTTCACCTCCGCGCTCAACCAGATGGGCGCGCACATCCAGCTCTACCGCGAGTGCCTGGGCGGCTCCGCCTGCCGCTTTGGCCAGCGCAACTTCCTGCACTCGGCGGTCGTCTCCGGCCCCACCAAGCTCCAGGGCGCCGACCTGGTCATCCCCGACCTCCGCGGCGGCTTCTCGTACCTGATCGCGGCGCTGGCGGCCGAGGGCACCTCGCGGGTCCACGGCATCGACCTGATCAACCGCGGCTACGAGAACTTCATGGAGAAGCTCGTGGAGCTGGGCGCGAAGGTCGAACTGCCCGGCGGGGACCTCGTCTGACGCTCCGCCCGCCTGACGCCCCGCCAGGGGCACCGAGCCGAAAGGGCGGCCACCCGGTCCGGGTGGCCGCCCTTCGGCGTACTGCGTACTACTTACACGCCAGAGGCCTGCAAGCCGTACCAAGGACTCACTTGCCCTTGGCGGCTTCCTTGAGCTTGGAGCCCGCGGAGACCTTCACGCTGTAGCCGGCCGGGATCTGGATGGGGTCGCCGGTCTGCGGGTTACGCGCGGTGCGAGCGGCACGGTGGGTGCGCTCGAAGGTCAGGAAGCCGGGGATGGTGACCTTCTCGTCGCCCTTGGCGACGACCTCGCCGATGGTCTCGGCGAGGGCGGCCAGAACGGCGTCGGCGTCCTTGCGGGTCACCTCGGCGCGCTCGGACAGAGCGGCCACCAGCTCACTGCGGTTCATGTTGTACTCCCGTGTTCAACTTGCCTATGAGGCGTGAGATCGAAGCCGATGCTGCCAGGGTCCTCGGACAGTCCCCGGACCCGGGTCTGAACGTCAGACCCTCGCGCCCGGTTACGCATCCTGCCCCCACCAGCGGCGGGAAAGCCAATCCGGCACCCGCCAGGGTCACACGAAAAGCGCCACCGTCACGCCGCGGTGACACTCCGTCCGCATCTGTGGGAACCCGGGGATGCGGACCGCAGACCTCGCGGGCATCCCCGCAACCCTAGAGGCGGTCTGCACGGCCCGCATCCCGCGACGCGCCGTACGTCAGATCGACGTGGGGCCCGTCACAACGGCTCCGGCAGCCTTGGCGGCGGCGCGGACGGCGCCCGCGACCGCTCCGGCGACCTTGTCGTTGAACACCGAGGGGATGATGTAGTTCGGGTTGAGCTCGTCCCCGGAGACCACGTCCGCGAGGGCGCTGGCCGCGGCCAGCATCATGTCCGTGTTCACGGTCCGGGACTGGGCGTCCAGGAGGCCGCGGAACACGCCCGGGAAGACCAGGACGTTGTTGATCTGGTTCGGGAAGTCGGAGCGGCCGGTGGCGACGACGGCGGCGGTCTCGCGGGCCACGGCCGGGTCCACCTCGGGGTCCGGGTTCGCGAGCGCGAAGACGATGGCGCCGTCGGCCATGGCCGCGACGTCCTCGCCGTTCAGGACGTTGGGGGCGGAGACGCCGATGAAGACGTCGGCGCCGACCACGGCCTCCTTGAGGGTGCCGGTGTAGCCCTCGGGGTTGGTGTTGTCGGCGATCCAGCGCAGCGGGGACTCGGGGGCGGCGTCGACGAGGTCGGCGCGGTCCGCGTGCACGACCCCGTGGATGTCGGCGCTGACGATGTGCTTCACACCCGCCGCGATGAGCAGCTTGAGGATCGCGGTGCCGGCGGCGCCGGCGCCCGACATGACCACCTTGACGTCGCCGATCCCCTTGCCCACCACGCGCAGGGCGTTGGTGAGGGCGGCCAGGACCACGATGGCGGTGCCGTGCTGGTCGTCGTGGAAGACGGGGATGTCGAGGGCCTCGCGCAGGCGGGCCTCGATCTCGAAGCAGCGCGGCGCGGAGATGTCCTCCAGGTTGATGCCGGCGAAGCCCGGGGCGATGGCGCGGACGATCTCGACGATTTTGTCGGTGTCCTGGGTGTCGAGGCAGATCGGCCACGCGTCGATGCCCGCGAACCGCTTGAAGAGGGCCGCCTTGCCCTCCATGACGGGCAGGGCGGCCTTGGGGCCGATGTTGCCCAGGCCCAGGACGGCCGAGCCGTCCGTCACGACTGCGACGGAGTTGCGCTTGATGGTGAGGCGGCGGGCGTCCTCGGGGTTCTCGGCGATCGCCATGCACACGCGGGCCACGCCCGGGGTGTAGATCATCGAGAGGTCGTCGCGGTTGCGGATGGGGTGCTTGGACGCCATCTCGATCTTGCCGCCGAGGTGCATCAGGAACGTGCGGTCGGAGACCTTGCCGAGGACGACGCCCTCGATGCCGCGCAGCTGCTCGACGATCTCGTCGGCGTGCGCGGTGGAGGTCGCGGCGATGGTGACGTCGATGCGGAGCTTCTCGTGACCGGAGGCGGTCACGTCGAGACCGGTGACCGAACCACCGGAGGACTCCACGGCGGTGGTGAGCTGGGAGACCGCGGTTCCGCTCGCGGGCACCTCCAGGCGGACCGTCATCGAGTACGAGACGCTGGGCGCCGTTGCCATGGCCGTGTTCCTCATTTCCCTTGCTTCTGCGCACGTCCCCCTGACGCCGCGCACGCGCGGCAGGACGTGTTGTCCGATCGTCCCACCTACCCGCGGGTAGCCGGTAACCAGCTACAAATTTCGGAAAGACTCTTCCACCATACGAGATTTGATCGCGGAAAAGAAGGAAGTCCGAACAAAAAAGAAGAGGTCCGCGTCCCGAAGGACACGGACCTCTTCCGAAGTCATGACACCGACCCGCCATGCTCGCCTCGCGGCAAGTGGTCGCTCTAAGCGACGAAGGTTGGGCCCGGGGGCTTGGATCGAGCCGGTGCCGTACCAAGGCTAACAAAGGATCCGCGGAAGTGATCCTGCCTCTCGCCTGTCGGTCCTCCGACCAGCCCTTCGGCCCAGCCGCGGCGCACCTCCCGAGCCGCCGTCAGTCCCGCAGCAGCTCCGGCACCCCGTCCGCGTCCGGCCGGTCCCGGTCCGCCGAGACCACCGTGAGCTGCTGGGTCGCCCGGGTCAGGGCCACGTACAGCACCCGCAGGCCGGCCGGGGACTCCTCGGCGATCTCCGCCGGCGAGACGACCACCGTGGCGTCGTACTCCAGGCCCTTGGCCTCCAGGCTGCCCAGGGCCACCGCGCGCCCGCCCAGGTCCGCCAGCCAGCCGGCGGCCTCCTCGCGGCGGTCCATGGCCACCACGACGCCGACCGTGCCGTCCACCTGCTCCAGCAGCCGCGCGGTCTCCGCCCGCACCGAGGCGCCCAGGTCCCCGCCGGCGGCGGTGAACCGCGGGCGCAGGCCGGTGGAGCGCACCGCCGTCGGGGACTCCGCCCCCGGCATCGCCAGGGCCAGCACCCTGGCCGCCAGCTCGGCGATCTCCGCCGGGTTGCGGTAGTTCACGGTCAGCGTGAACCGGCGCCGCGGACGGGTGCCCAGGGCCTCGTCGCGGGCCTCCGCCGCCTCCTCGGGGGTGGTCCACGAGGACTGGGCCGGGTCGCCCACCACGGTCCAGGTGGCGTGCCGGCCGCGGCGGCCGACCATCCGCCACTGCATGGGGGTCAGGTCCTGCGCCTCGTCGACGATCACGTGCGCGTACTCGGTCCGCTCGGCCGCCAGCCGCTCCGCCCGCTCGCGCTGGGTCTCCTCGCGCTGGGGCATCAGCTCCTCCAGCCCGGTGAGCTGGTCCAGCGGGTCCAGCTCGCGCTTGCGCTTGGGCCGGGCGGGGGCGCCGAGCAGCGTCTGGAGCTCGTCCAGCAGGGCCACGTCGTGGACGGACAGCGGGCCGTTGCCGTCCGGGCCCACCCGGCGCAGCGAGCGGGCCAGCCGGCGGGTCTCGCCGGGGTTGAGCACCCGGCGGCTCCAGCGGCCCAGCTTCTTCTCGTCGGCCATGGCGGCCAGCACCCGGCGCGGGGTCAGCTCGGGCCACCAGGCGTCGAGGAACTCGATGAACGGGTCCTCGGTGGACACGTCCTCGTCGAAGCTGGACCGCAGCTCGGCGGCGAGCTCCGGGTCGCTGTGCCGGCCGGCCCCGCCGGACTTCGCCCACAGGGCGTCGAGCAGCAGCTTGCGGGCGCGCGGGCGCAGCAGGTTGACCGGCGCGGTGCCGCCGAGGGCCGCCTGCCGGATCCGCTCCAGTTCGTCGGCCTCCAGCTCCTGGCGCCGGTTGAAGGCGACCACGCGCAGCCGCTCGGGCGCGCCGCCGAGCTCCAGGGCGCCCCGTACGGCCTTGCGCAGCACCTTGAGCATGCGCGAGGAGCCCTTGACCCGGGCCACGGCGGGTTCGTCGTACGTGGTGGCCTCGGCCCCGTCGACCAGCGAGCCGAGGGCCCGGATGGCGACCTGCCCCTCCTCGCCGAGCGAGGGCAGCACGCCCTCGGTGTACGCGACGAGCAGCGGGGTCGGGGAGACGATCAGGATGCCGCCGGAGTAGCGGCGGCGGTCCTGGTAGAGCAGGTAGGCGGCGCGGTGCAGGGCGACCGCGGTCTTGCCGGTGCCGGGTCCGCCGGAGACCTCCGCGACGGAGGCGGCGGGGGCCCGGATGACGAGGTCCTGCTCGGCCTGGATGGAGGACACGATGTCGCGCATGGTGTGCGTGCGGGCCCGGCCGAGCGCGGCCATGAGGGCGCCGTCGCCGATGGCGGGCAGTTCGGTGCCGTCCAGGAAGGCGGTGACCTCGGGGCGCATGAGGTCGTCCTCGACGCCGAGGACCTTGCGGCCCTTGGAGCGGATGACCCGGCGGCGGATCACCCGGCCGGGGTCCTTCGGGGTGGACCGGTAGAAGGGCGCGGCGGCCGGCGCCCGCCAGTCGATGACCAGCGGGGAGTAGTCGGCGTCGAGCACGCCGATGCGGCCGATGTGCAGGGTCTCGGCGACGTCGGCCGTCAGGTCGGGGCGGATCGCGTCGTCGGCGGGGTCGACGGAGGTGTACGCGCCGTCGGGGCCGCGCTGCCCGTCCTTGCCGAGCACCAGGTCGATGCGGCCGAAGAGGAAGTCCTCGAACTCGTTGTTGAGGCGGTTGAGGTGGATGCCCGCGCGGAACACCTGGGCGTCCCGCTCGGCGAGGGCGCCCGGGGTGCCGACCTGGCCCCGCTGGGCGGCGTCGTTCATCAGGAACTCGGCCTCGTGGATCTTCTCTTCCAGTCGGCGGTACACCTGGTCCAGGTGCGTCTGCTCGACCGCGATCTCGCGATCGCGGACGGAATCTGCCGTGGTACCGACCGTGAGATCGACGGCATCCTGCGCGGCCACCGGGGCCCCCTTCTGACGTGCGTGGGCGACCGTCAACCGTACGCGAAGGCGGACCGTATCTGCACGTGCGTTCCGGGAGCGCCGGGAAGGGCCGGGCCGGTCCGGTAAGGCGTCCGGGCCGTTGCGGTCCTCACGAGGGCCGCACGGGGGCCGCACGCGGTCCGCACCCGGCCCTCAGGGGGTGCGGGCGGCGACGGCGCGGCGGCGGTGCCGGGCGACCCGTTCCCGGTTCCCGCACAGCTCGCTGGAGCACCAGCGGCGGCGCCGGCCGCGGGAGGTGTCGAGGTAGACCCGGGTGCAGCCGTCCCCCTCGCAGGCCCGCAGCCGGGCCCGGTCGCCGGGGTCGGTGAGGAGTTCCACCGCGTCGCGGGCCACGGCGGCGAGCAGGGCCGCCCGGTCGGGCCCGCCGCGCAGGGCCCGCACCAGCTCCCCGTCCTCCCCGCGTACGGCACACAGGCCCGGGGGTGGGCCGGCGGCCAGCGCGTTGACACGGGCCAGCGCCTCGTCGGCGGGGACGGCCGCGAGCTCGGCCCGCACCAGGGCGGACAGGTCGGCGCGCAGGGCGCGGAAGGGGGGCAGCCACTCGCCGTCCACGGGGTGCAGCGGGGTGCCCGGGGGCACCAGCCCGGCGCCGAGCAGCCAGCAGCGCAGCTCGCCCGCGCTGCGCAGCCGCTCCTCGGGGCCGCCGGTGGCCAGGAGGTCCAGGCAGGTGCGCCCGGAGTCGAACCACAGCCCGTGCGCCCGCATGTCCGCCACCGCCTCGGCTCCCGGAGAGAGTGCCCTGCCGCCACCCCAGAGTGCCCCCGCCGCCGCGGTTCCGGAACCCCGCGGACCGATCGCATCCGGGGCCCCTCGGGCGGGCGCGTCCCGGTCCCGGCCCGGCCCCGGTGCCGCGCCCGGGGCTACCCGCGGGCGTACGTGTCGTCGGCGGGGGTGTCCAGGGCCAGGCGGTAGCCCCGCTTGACGACCGTCTGGATGAGTTTGGGGGCGCCGAGGGCCGCGCGGAGGCGGGCCATGGCCGTCTCCACCGCGTGTTCGTCGGTGCCCGTGCCGGGGAGGGCGCGCAGGAGTTCGGCGCGCGGCACGACCCAGCCGGGGCGGCGGGCCAGGGCGCGCAGCAGGGCCATGCCCGCGGGCGGGACCGGGCGCAGGTCCTCGCCGACGAGGGCGGCGTGGCCGCGGATCTCCAGCCGCCGGCCGGCGACCGACAGGACCCGGGTGCGGGCGGGGAGTTCCCCGCACAGCAGGGAGACCAGGGGGCCGAGCCGGAAGCGTTCGGGCTGGACGGTGTCCACTCCGCGGGCCTGGAGCGGGAGGGCGGTCACCGGGCCCACGCAGGCGGCGAGCACGTCCCCGTGCAGGGCGTCGAGCAGGCCGGGCAGCAGGCCGCGTTCCTCGGCGCGGGAGAGGAGGGAGGCCGCGGCGGGGGCGGAGGTGAAGGTCACGGCGTCCAGGGCGCGGCCGACGGCCGCATCGAGCAGCCGGTCCAGCGGGGCCGGGTCCTGGGGCGGCAGCCAGCGGTAGACGGGGACGACGACCACGTCGGCCCCGCCCGCCGTCAGGGCCTCGACGAATCCGGGCAGCGGCTCCCCGTGCAGCTGGAGGGCGATGCGGCGGCCCGCGACCCCGTCGGCGAGCAGCCGGTCGAGGACCTCGGCGAGGGATTCGGAGTCGGGGGACCAGGACTCGACGAGTCCGGCGGCCCGGATCGCCCCCTTCACCTTGGGTCCGCGGGCGAGGAGTTGGGCCTCGCGCAGCCGGGCGAGGAGGTCCTCGCCGATGCCCCAGCCGTCGGCGGCCTCGATCCAGCCGCGGAAGCCGATGGCGGTGGTGGCCACGACCGCGTCGGGGGCGGAGTGGATCAGGTCCTTGGTGGCGGCGAGGAGTTCGCTGTCGTCGGCGAGCGGCACGATCCGCAGGGCGGGCGCGTGGTGGACGGCGGCGCCGCGCCGGCGGAGCAGGGCGGCGAGTTCGTCGGCGCGGCGGGCGGCGGTGACGCCGACCGTGAACCCGGACAGCGGGCCGGTGCCGGGGCCGGAGTTCTCGCGGTGCCCGTCCGTCGTGACCTGCATGGTGACCTGCCTCGGCGTGCATTGCGGCGCATGGGGGCGGCGCATGGGGAGGTGCGCCGGTCCGAGCCTGCCAACGGGGCGTGACGGGCTCGGTTCGGCGGTATTTCGCGGCGGTAACGGGCGGTGCGTTCGTTCCCGCACCGCCGTCACACCCGCGCGTAGCCCGACTGCGGCTCGGCCGCCGCGTGCGGGGCGGGTGCCGGGGCGGGGGCGGGCCGGCGCAGGTATACGGCCCAGGTCACGGCGCAGCACACCGCGTAGAAGCCGAGGAAGGTGACGAAGGCGGCGGTGCCGGAGCCGGAGCTGAGGAAGGCCTCGCGGAAGACGAGGTTGATGCCGAGTCCGCCGAGGGCGCCGACCGCGCCGATGAGTCCCATGGAGGCGCCGGAGAGGCGGCGCCCGTAGGCCGCGGCGGCCTCGCCCGCCATGCCCCGGGCCTCCGCCTGGCCCTGGAAGATGCCGGGGATCATCTTGTACGTCGATCCGTTGCCGAGCCCGCTGAGGACGAAGAGGGCGATGAAGCCGACGAGGAAGACGGGCAGCGAGGTCCGCAGGGAGGCGGCGACGACCACGGCCGTCGCGGCGGCCATGGCGACGAAGGTCCCGAGGGTGATCCGCGCCCCGCCGAAGCGGTCCGCGAGCCGGCCGCCGACGGGGCGGATCAGCGAGCCGAGGAGCGGGCCGATGAAGGTGAGGGAGGCGGCCTGCAGCGGGGTGCGGCCGAACTGGGTCTGGAGGACCAGCCCGAAGGCGAAGCTGTAGCCGATGAAGGAGCCGAAGGTGCCGACGTAGAGGAAGGCCATGATCCAGGTGTGGCGCTCGCGGAGGGCCTCGCGGACGGCGCCGGTGTCGTTGCGGACGGGGGCGAGGTTGTCCATCCGTACGTACGCCA
The DNA here is from genome assembly GCF_055572195.1 of Streptomyces sp. NPDC030809. NCBI lineage: Bacteria > Bacillati > Actinomycetota > Actinomycetes > Kitasatosporales > Streptomycetaceae > Streptomyces > Streptomyces sp. NPDC030809. The sequence continues at coordinate 52,600 of NZ_JBVIDV010000035.1, read as the reverse complement.
GGATCGCGGCGAGCACGACGAGCGGCAGGTAGGCGGCGAGGAGCAGGCGGGGGTGGCCGGCGCCCGCGGTGCCGATGACGAGGAGCCCGGCGAGCTGGACGACCGGCACGCCGATGTTGCCGCCGCCCGCGTTGAGGCCGAGGGCCCAGCCCTTCTGCCGGAGCGGGAAGAAGGCGTTGATGTTGGTCATGGAGGAGGCGAAGTTGCCGCCGCCGACCCCGGTGAGCACGGCCACCAGCAGGAAGGTGGTGTACGAGGTGCCCGGTTCCATGACGGCGAGCGCGGCGGTGGTCGGCGCGAGGAGCAGGAGGGCGCTGACGACGGTCCAGTTGCGGCCGCCGAAGCGGGCCACGGCGAAGGTGTACGGGATCCGGACCAGCGCGCCGACCAGGGTGGCGGTGGCGATGAGGAAGAACTTGCCGGCCGGGTCGATGCCGTACTGCGGTCCCATGAAGAGGACCATCACGGACCACAGCGACCAGACGGAGAATCCGATGTGCTCGGAGAAGACGGAGTAGAGCAGGTTGCGCCGGGCGGTGCGCTCGCCGCTCTCCTTCCAGAAGGTCTCGTCCTCGGGGTCCCACTGCTCGATCCAGCGGCTTCCCGTGCGCGGTGCGGTCATCACGCCTCCACAGCTCTCGTGTCGTGGAGCCGACCGTAGGGATGGCGCGTTTCGCTCCCCGTGCCCGCGCGATGACCGCTGCGGAACGTTGCTCTCACCCGGGCGGGGCGCAGGGTGTGAGCCGCCCGGGCGTACGGGCACACGGGCACACGGGGGTACGGCGCACGGGCGCTCGAACGCCGGGGCGGACCCCGGCCCGTCCCGGCATCAGCCCGTCGCGGACATCAGCTCCGCGTCGGGTTCGGGCAGCCAGCTGCCCGCGGGCCGGTCCAGCCAGCCGTGTGCGGCGGCCAGCTCGGCCGCGGCCCGGCGCAGCGCGTCCAGCCCGGGGTGGGCGAAGCCGGGGCGCCACACCATCGACAGCGGGGACAGCGGCACCGGCTCGGCCAGCGGCCGCTTCACGGCGCCGGGCAGGTCGGCGAAGGACACGGTGGCCAGGACCGGGGTGCGGGTCTTGGCCATGACCCGCCCGAACTCCTCCTTGCCGATGGCCACGGGTGCGGGCGGCGCCACCCGGATCCCGCGCCCGGCGAACAACCGCCGGGCGAGGTCGGTCCATTCGGCGGTGCGCGGGTTCCCGGCGCCCGCGTACACGCTCTCGCCGGCGAGGGCGGCCAGCGGTACGGCGGGCAGGCCGGCCAGCGGGTGGCCGAGGGGCAGCAGCACGGCGAGCGGCTCGCAGCGGACGGGCTGGTGGGCGAGGCGGGCGCGCAGGGCGGCGGGCAGCCCGGCGAAGCGGCCGAAGGTGACGTCGAGGCGCCCGGCGGCGACCTCGGCGGCGCTGTGCGTGAGCCCGCTCTCGAAGCGGGCCATCAGCTCGCAGCCGGGGACGAGTTCGCGGGCCCGGTCGAGCACGGTGCGGGCGGTGCCGGGCCCGTCGGTGTTCACGTCCACGAGCAGCGGCCGGGCGGCGGGCCCGCGGAAGGCGGCGGCCAGTTCCTCGTGCGCGGCGAGCACCCGGTGGGCGTACGGGAGCAGCCGCTCGCCCTCGGGGGTGAGCGCGACCTGCCGGGTGGAGCGTACGAACAGCTCGGCTCCCAGGGCCCGTTCGAGCCGGCGGATGTCCCGGCTGAGCGCCTGCTGCGCCACGTAGAGGCGGGCGGCGGCCCGGGTGAAGTGCAGGTCCTCGGCCACGGCGGTGAAGCCGCGCAGCAGCCGGGGGTCCAGGTACTCGGTCACGCGCCGAGATTAACAACACAGCCGCGTGAATGGCGGCCGGGTAGGTGTTGGACCGCGGCCGGGCCCCCGGGCGAGGGTTCTTTCCATGCCGATCCTCACTGTCTCGGGCAGCACCCTGGTCATCGCCGCTCCCGCACCGCGCCGCCGCGCGGCCCGCGCCCCGGGCCCGTACGGCCGGCTCTTCGCGGTGCCGGGCGCGCGGGCCTTCACCGCGGGCAACCTCGTCGCCCGGCTGCCGATGGGGATGTTCGGCGTGAGCGCGGTCATGATGATCGCCGGCCAGCGCGGCTCGTACGCGCTGGCGGGGGCGGTGACCGCGACCGGCCTGGCGGCGACCGCCCTGGTCGCGCCCTGGACGGCCCGGCTGGTGGACCGCCACGGGCAGGCCCGCATCGCGGTCCCGGCCACCGTGCTGGCCGTGCTCGGCTCCCTCTCCCTGGTGCTGTGCGTACGGACGCAGGCCCCGGACTGGACCCTGTTCGCCTCGTACGCGGCGACGGCGACCACCCCGAACCTCGGCGGGCTGTCCCGGGCCCGCTGGGCGCACCTGTTCCGCGAGGACCCGGCGGCCCGGCACACGGCGAACGCGTTCGAGCAGGCCGTGGACGAGCTCTGCTACATGTGCGGCCCGGTCCTCGCGGCCCTGCTGTGCGCGAGCCTCTTCCCGGAGGCGGGCACCCTGACGGGCGCGGCCCTGCTGCTGACGGGCATGCTCCTGTTCTGCTCCTGCCGCTCGACCGAGCCCCCGGCCGGCGGCGGGGGGACGGCGGTCGGCCCCGCGCCCCTGCGGGCCCCCGGGATGCCCCGCCTGCTGGCGATGTGCCTGGCCCTCGGCGTGGTCTTCGGGTCGATGGAGGTGGCCTCGATCGCCTTCCTCGACGCGCACGGCCTGTCCGCGGGGGCGGGCCCGGTCCTCGCGGTACAGGCCATGGGCTCCTGCCTGGCGGGCCTGCTGTACGGCACCCTGCGCCCGGCCCCCTCGGTACGCCGCCGCCTGTTGCTGTGCGTGGCGGCGATGGCCGCACTGACGGCCCTGCCCCTGGCCGCGGCGGCGTCCGGCTCGGTCCTGCTGCTGGCCTGCGCCCTGCTGGGGGCCGGGATGTCCACTGCTCCGACGATGGTGACGACGATGACCCTGGTCCAGCGCACCAGCCCGCCGGGCCGCCTGAACGAGGCGATGACCCTGGCCGTGACCGCCCTCCTGGCGGGCATCGCCGCGGGCGCCGCCTCCGCCGGTACCGCGGTGGACCGCCTGGGCCCGGCCCCCGCCTACGCCCTGCCCGCCCTCGCCACCCTCACGGCCCTCCTCCTCACCCTCCCCCTCCTGCGCCACCGGGGCACCACGGCCACCCGTACGACGGACCGGACCCAGCTCCCATACTGAGGACTGACCCCGGGCATGACGAAGGCCCCGCTGCCGGAACCGGCGGCGGGGCCTTCGCCCACATGGGATGAGTGGAGATGGCGGGAATCGAACCCGCGTCCAACGGTGCGGAAAAAGGACTTCTCCGAGCGCAGTCCGCTATGAGTTTCTCGGCCCCGGAGATCACGCGGACAAGTCTCCGACGGGCTCAGTCACTGTTTGATTTCCCCCCACCCCCCGTGACCGGAGGTGGAGGTTTAGATCCCTTGATGACGCCAGGATCCGGGTCGGGACCATCCCCGGGCTGACGCTCCTCACAGAGGCTTCTGCTCGTTACCTAAAATTAGGCAGCGAGGGCGAAGCGGGAGTTATCGCTCTTGGTGTTGGCGATTATTGGTTGCGACACGTGGTTAACGAGATCATTGCCGCTTCCTCGGCTCGCTTCTCCTGTTTCGACAGCCGCTGTCGAAACCGATCATCCCCATGTTCTGTTAACAATGTGCTCCGCCCCCGAGGGGGTGGCGCTGCCCACATGGTACGCGAAACGGGCCACGTGATGCCAAGCCCTTTTAGACCGCGGCGCTGCGCTGCCGCCGGCGCGCGGCCGCGATGGCCCGGTTCGTCTCGCGCGTGTCCTGCTTCTCGCGCAGGGTCTGCCGCTTGTCGTACTCCTTCTTGCCCTTCGCCAGGGCGATCTCGACCTTCGCCCGGCCGTCCTTGAAGTACAGGGACAGGGGCACGATCGTGTGACCCGACTCCTGCGCCTTCGACTCCAGCTTGTCGATCTCGGCCCGGTGCATCAGCAGCTTCCGCTTGCGGCGGGCGCTGTGGTTGGTCCACGTGCCCTGGCTGTACTCGGGCACGTGCACCGCGTGCAGCCACGCCTCGTGGCCGTCGATCTGCACGAAGCCGTCCACCAGGGAGGCCCGCCCCTGCCGCAGCGACTTCACCTCGGTGCCGGTGAGCACCAGCCCGCACTCGTACGTGTCGAGGATCGTGTAGTCGTGCCGCGCCTTCTTGTTCTGCGCGATCAGCTTGCGCCCTTTTTCCTTTGCCATAGTGCGGTCATTTTCGCACTACGACCCCGCCCCGAGGCCACTCAATACCGAACGGGCCCGCTCCTCGACCCGCTCCCCCACCGCCAGGTCCGGCGCGATCCCCCGGCCGTCCAGGGTGCGGCCCCCCGGGGTCCGGTAGAGGCCCACCGTCAGCTCGGCCACCGAGCCGTCCGGCAGCTCCGTCGGCATCTGCACCGAGCCCTTGCCGAAGGTGCGGGTGCCGACCGTCACGGCCCGCCCCCGGTCCTGCAGGGCGCCGGTGACCAGCTCGGCCGCGCTCATCGTGCCCCCGTCGACCAGGGCCACGAGCGGCCGCCCGGTGTCCCCGCCGCGCGGCGCGTACAGGGCCCGCTGGGCGCCCCGTACGTCGTACGTCGCGACCAGCCCGCCGTCCAGGAAGGCCGATGCGGCCGCGACCGCCTCGCTCACCAGCCCGCCCGGGTTGCCGCGCAGGTCGAGCATGACCCCGCCGCCGGGCGGCGCGCTGCGCACCGCCTCGCGGACCCGGTCCCCGGAGCCGCGGGTGAAGGCGGCGACCTTGATGACGGTGACCCCGCCGGGCAGCGTGCGGACCGTCACGGGCGCGGTGCTCAGCCGCTCGCGCCGCAGGGTCTCGGTACGGGCCCGGCCGGCGCGTTCCAGCACCAGGACCACCGGGCTGCCGGGGGCGGCGTCCTGCGGGACCCCCCGCAGGAGGGCGATCACCCCGGCCGGCCGCAGCCCGTCCACCGGGCGCCCGTCCACGGTCCGCAGCCGGTCCCCGGCCCGGATCCCGGCCCGGTCGGCGGGCCCGCCCCGGCGCACCTGGGCCACCGCGATCCGCCCGCCCGGCCGCGGTTCCACCCGCAGGCCGACCCCGGTGTAGCTGCCGTCGAGGGAGCGGGCGAACTCCTCGTACTCGGAGCGGCCGTACACCACGCCCCACCGGTCCCCGCTCCGGCTGACCACGTCCTCGGCGGCCTGCTGCCCGGACTTCCCGTCGGCCATCGCCTGTGCGGCGGCCCGGGCCACGGCCGCGCGGTCGGCGGTGGCGGCAGCCGGGGCGGCCGGGTCGCGGGCCGGGCCGGAGCGGCCGCCCGCCCCGGTTAAGCCCCGGGAGTCCCGGCCGGGCTCGGCCGCCGAGGCGTACTCGCGTGCGAGCGGGTCCTCCGGCTGCCAGCAGCCGCCGGCCGCCCCGGCGCCGAGCACCCCGAGGAAGACCAACGTCAGAACGGCCCCGCGACGCAGGTCACGGGGCCGGAGGCGGAAGACGGGACGACCCGGCATGCCGCCGAGTCTAGGACAACGCCCCGCGCGGTACGGAAGGTTGCCCGTACCGCTCGCGGGGCGCTCGTCACACCTTCAGGTACTTGCGCAACGCGACGAAGGCCGCCAGCGCGGGCATCAGCAGGCCGATGGCGAGGACCAGCGGCAGCTTGGTCACCAGGGCGTCCCAGCCGATGAAGTTGATCAGTTCCAGCTTCTGCTTGAGCGCGAAGCCGTGGTCGATCACGAAGTACTGGCCGGTGACCAGCATCCCGCAGGCGACGAAGGCGCCGATCAGGCCGGCGAAGGCGGCCTCCATGATGAACGGCATCTGGATGTAGAAGCTGGAGGCACCGACCAGGCGCATGATCCCGGTCTCACGCCGACGGCTGAAGGCCGACACCCGCACGGTGTTGACGATCAGCAGCAGCGCCACGATCAGCATGATGAGCATGATGATCAGGGCGGCCTTGTTGAGCGCGTCGAGCAGGCCGAAGAGGTTGTCCAGCACGCTGCGCTGGTCCTGGACGGACTGCACCCCGTCCCGGCCGGCGAAGGCCGTGGTGATGACCTTGTACTTCTCGGGGTCCTTCAGCTTGACCCGGAAGGACTCCTGCATCTGGTCGGGGGTGATGGAGGCGGCCAGCGGAGTGTCGCCGAACTGCTCCTTGTAGTGCTTGTACGCCTCGTCGGCCGACTCGTACGTGACCTTCTCGACCAGGTCCATCTTCTTGAGCTCGGCCTCGATGGTCTTCTTCTGCTCCGCGGTGACCGCGCCCTTGGCGCAGCTGGCCCCGCCGCTCGTCTCCGCCTCGTTCTTGTTGCAGAGGTAGATCGAGACGTTGACCTTGTCGTACCAGTAGCCCTTCATCTGGCTGACCTGGTCGCGCATGAGCAGGGAGCCGCCGAACAGGGCGAGCGACAGGGCGACGGAGATGACCACGGCGAAGGTCATCGTGAGATTGCGGCGGAGGCCGACGCCGATCTCCGACAGGACGAACTGGGCGCGCATGGCGTCTCTTCAGGCCTTTCAGTGCTGGTAGCCGTAGACGCCGCGCGACTGGTCGCGTACGAGACGGCCCTGTTCGAGTTCGATGACGCGCTTGCGCATCTGGTCGACGATCTGCTGGTCGTGCGTCGCCATGATGACGGTGGTGCCGGTCCGGTTGATCCGGTCCAGCAGCTTCATGATGCCGACGGAGGTCTGCGGGTCGAGGTTGCCGGTGGGCTCGTCCGCGATGAGGAGGGCCGGCCGGTTGACGAAGGCCCTCGCGATGGCGACGCGCTGCTGCTCACCGCCGGACAGCTCGCCGGGCATGCGCTCTTCCTTGCCGCCGAGGCCGACCAGGTCGAGGACCTGCGGCACGGCCTTGCGGATCTCGCCGCGCGGCTTGCCGATCACCTCCTGGGCGAAGGCGACGTTCTGCGCGACCGTCTTGTTGGGCAGCAGGCGGAAGTCCTGGAAGACGGTGCCCAGCTGGCGCCGCATCTGCGGGACCTTCCAGTTGGACAGCCGGGCGAGGTCCTTGCCCAGGACGTGCACCTGGCCGTGGCTCGCCCGCTCCTCGCGCAGGAGCAGCCGCAGGAAGGTGGACTTTCCGGAGCCGGAGGAGCCGACCAGGAAGACGAACTCGCCCTTGGTGATCTCCAGGGAGACGTCCCTGAGGGCGGGGCGGCTCTGCTTCGGATAGGACTTGGAGACGTTGTCGAATCGGATCACGGGTGCACCACGGTCGCCGGGAGTAGGTGTGCGTGACCATACGCGACAGCGCGCGAGGAGGGCAGCCGGCGTCCATACTTGACCGATATGTCCGCGTTCTCGGACGGATCATCCGTCGGGCCGCGCCGAATGTTCCCGAAGCTGGCACAGTGGGAGGGGGAACGGACCCGTTCCCTCCAGCGTTGTTCAAGGGGACGAGAGGAGGAGAGCGCATGACATATGACCGGCTCGTGTGCGCGAACTGCGCGGCGCCCGTCGCCCAGGGCCGCTGCCCGGTGTGCCGGGCGAACCGGGAGCGCCTCCAGCAGGAGAGCCCCTTCGCCGGCCTGAACCCGATGGCGCTCGTCGCGCTCCTGGTGGTCCTGGTGGCCGCACTGGCCCTCGTGGCAGGGCACACCGCGTAGCCCGGGCACTCAACCGATCGTATGAAGCGTGCAACAGCAGGCGGAAGGGCCCCGGGCGCGTGACGCACCCGGGGCCCTTCTGCGTGTCTGCGTGCTGCGTACTGCGTGCCTGTGACGGCCCGGCCCGCTCGCCCGTGACGGCTAGCTCGCGGTCTCCTGCTGCTTGCGCCAGCGGATGCCGGCCTCCAGGAAGCCGTCGATCTCGCCGTCGAGGACGGCCTGCGGGTTGCCGACCTCGAACTCGGTGCGCAGGTCCTTGACCATCTGGTACGGGTGCAGGACGTAGGAGCGCATCTGGTTGCCCCAGGAGCTGCCGCCGTCCTTGAGGGCGTCCATCTTGGCCTGCTCCTCCTGGCGGCGCCGCTCCAGCAGCTTGGCCTGGAGGACGTTCATGGCGCTGGCCTTGTTCTGGATCTGCGAGCGCTCGTTCTGGCAGGAGACGACGATGCCGGTCGGGATGTGCGTGATGCGCACGGCCGAGTCGGTGGTGTTGACGCCCTGGCCGCCGGGGCCGGAGGCGCGGTACACGTCCACGCGCAGCTCGGACTCGTCGATGTCCACGTGGTCGCTGGTCTCGACGACCGGCAGGACCTCGACGCCGGCGAAGGAGGTCTGGCGGCGGCCCTGGTTGTCGAAGGGCGAGATGCGCACGAGGCGGTGGGTGCCCTGCTCGACGGAGAGGGTGCCGTAGGCGTACGGGGCCTTCACGACGAAGGTGGTCGACTTGATGCCGGCCTCTTCCGCGTACGAGGTCTCGTAGACCTCGGTCGCGTAGCCGTGGCGCTCGGCCCAGCGGAGGTACATGCGCTGGAGGCGCTCGGCGAAGTCGGAGGCGTCCACGCCGCCGGCCTCGGCACGGATGTTGACCAGCGCCTCGCGCTCGGCGTACTCGCCGGAGAGCAGGGTGCGGACCTCCATCTCGTCCAGTGCCTTGCGCACGGACACGAGCTCGGCCTCGGCCTCGGCCCGGGTGTCCGGGTCGTCCATCTCCTCGGCCAGCTCGAACAGCACCGCGAGGTCGTCGATGCGGCCGCGCAGGGTCTCGGTCTTGCGGACTTCCGCCTGGAGGTGCGAAAGCTTGCTCGTGATCTTCTGGGCAGCCTCGGGGTCGTCCCACAGGGACGGGGCCGCGGCCTGCTCCTCGAGCACGGCAATGTCTGCCCTCAGCTTGTCGAGGTCCAGGACGGCCTCGATCGACCCCATGGTCGAGGAGAGGGACTTCAGCTCTTCGGAAACATCGACGACTGCCACTCCCCCAGCGTAGCCGGTCACCCGGCGGTCCTGACCGTCCAGGGGCGATCACCGGCTTCTGGGAGTCGGCGGCGGGGGCGTACCCTCGGGCTATGACTCTTGTGCTCGTGATGCGCCGCCATGTGGACTACATGCGCGTCACCACCATGAGCTGTCGACCGTCGGACTAGAACCAAGCGCCTCATCCCGCCTGCTTCCACCGGTCCTGTCCACGGCACCCGCAGCCCTCGGCCCACCACCGCCGACTGCCCCTCCCGCCCGCTGCCCCACCACCTCTGGGGAACAGGACCCCGTGACATCCGAAACGGAGCCGTCATGCCGTCCGCGCACCTCGACACCCCTCTTCCCGTCCTCGACCTCTCCCGTGCCGACGACCCGGCCCAGCGCGAGGCCTTCCGCAAGGAACTGCACGCCGCCGCCCGCGACACCGGCTTCCTGCACCTGACCGGCCACGGGATAACGGACGCCGAGTCCGCCCGCATCCTGGACCTGACCAGGCAGTTCTTCGCCCTGCCCGAGTCCGACCGGCTCGCGGTCAGCAACCTGAACTCCCCGCACTTCCGCGGCTACACGCGGATCGGCCACGAGCTGACCGGCGGGGCCTCGGACTGGCGGGACCAGCTGGACGTGGGCGCGGAGCGCCCGGCCCCGGTGGTGGGCCCGGAGGACCCGGCGTTCCTGTGGCTGGAGGGCCCGAACCAGTGGCCGGCGGCCCTTCCCGAGCTGCGCACGGTGGTGCTGGAGTGGCAGGAGCGGCTGGCGGGCGTGGCGCACCGGCTGCTGCGCGAGCTGCTGGCCTCGATCGGCGCCCCGCAGGACTTCTTCGACGAGGCCTTCGCCGACCGCCCGCACCTGCACACGAAGCTGATCCGCTACCCCGGGTCGGCGCCTTCCGGGGCGGACCAGGGCGTGGGCGCGCACAAGGACTACGGGTTCCTGACCCTGCTGCTCCAGGACGAGGTGGGCGGGCTCCAGGTGGTGAAGGACGGCGGCTTCCTGGACGTGCCGCCGATGCCGGGCGCGTTCGTGGTCAACCTGGGCGAGCTGCTGGAGATCGCGACCGAGGGGTACCTGGTGGCGACCGACCACCGCGTGGTGAGCCCGCCCGGCGCGACGGAACGTTTCTCCGTGCCGTTCTTCTACAACCCCCGCCTGGACGCGGTCATCGAGACGGTGCCCGGCGACTACCTGGAGCACGCCCCCGGCGTCGCGCACGACGCCTCGAACCCGCTGCACGCGGAGTACGGGCTCAACGAGCTCAAGGGCTGGGTCCGGGCGCACCCGGCGGTGGCCCGCCGCCACCACCCGGAGCTGGTCGCGGCCGCGCAGGAGCCGGTCCTGGGCTCGTAGCGGGGCCGTCCCCTCCCGCGGGCGGGGCGCCCTACGGCGTGGGCGGGCCGCGCGCGGGTGGCGCCCTACGGCGTGAGCGGGCCCGAGCGGGTGGCGCCCTACGGCGTGAGCGGACCCGAGCGGCCCGACTGCTTGTGGTCCTGGGGCGGGGGCTCCTCCGAGGAGACCGCCAGCCAGGTCCCGATCCCGACGACCCCCGCGAGGGCCGCCGCCGCGGCCCCCAGCGCCAGGCGCCGCTTGCGGACGGCGTCCGCGCGGTGCCGGGCGGAGCCGGGGCGCGGGGCGCCGGTGGGCCGCGGCACCCGGGCGGTGCCGAGCGCGCCGCCCGCGAGTTCGTCGGGGCCCGGCACCCGCATCGAGGTGTGGGTGTCCCGGCCGGAGTCGACGAGCGGTCCGCCGGGCACCAGCGGCACCGCCCCGCGCCGCCGGGCCGGCGGGGCCGCGTCCGGGGCCTCCCCGGGCTCCCCGGCCTCGTCGGCGGGTGAGGCGTACTCCCCGGTCTCCAGGTCGTCGGGCTCGTCCACGTCCAGCGGGGGCATCCCGGCCAGCAGCGGCAGCAGCTCGCGCAGCCGTACGGAGAGCTCCGAGGCGCGCAGCCGGGAGGCGGGGGCCTTGGCCAGGCACTGCACGATCAGCTGCCACAGCTCGTCGGGGATGCCGGGGAGCGGGACGACGGTCTCGGTGACGTGGCGACGCAGGACCGCCCCCGGGTGCCCGCCGCCGAAGGGCGTGAACCCGGCCAGCAGCTCGTACAGCACGGTGGCGAGGGCGTAGATGTCCACGGCCGCGCGCGGCGGCAGGCCCTCGACGATCTCGGGGGCGAGGTAGTCGGGCGTGCCGATGATCCGCGTACGGGTGCCGGCGGCGGGCGGTCCGGTCCGGCGGGGGGAATCGATGAGCTTGGCCACGCCGAAGTCGGTCAGGAGGGCCGGGTGCGCCCCGCCGGGGCCGAGCGGGCCCTGCATGTCGAGGAGGACGTTCTCCGGTTTGACGTCGCGGTGCACGACCCCGGCGGCGTGCGCCACGGCGAGGGCGTCGGCCACGTCCGCCACGATCGCCACGGCCGCCTCGGGGGCCAGCCGGCGTTCGCGGTCGAGACGGGTGCGCAGGTCGGTGCCGCGTACGAGGTCCATGACGAGCGCGAGGTCGTTGCCGTCCACGACGAGGTCGCGGACCCCGACCACTCTGGGGTGGTCGAGCCCGAGCAGGGCACTGCGCTCCTGGACGAACCTCCCCACCAGCTCCTGGTCGGACGCGAGGTCCTCGCGGAGCAGCTTGATCGCGACGGGCCCGTCGGGTCCGTCGCCCAGCCATACCGTGCCCGCGCTGCCGCGTCCCAGGATCTGGTGAGCGGTGTACCGGCTGCCGATCTTCCGTGCCACGACTGCTCCCTCAACCGCTGGCGTACGCGTCCAAGCTACGCGGCCGGGAGGGGGTTGCACGCCATTCGACGGGCGCAGATCGCGGCGACCTTCACTTCTGCGGGGGAAATCACCCCCCACAAGTCGACAAATCTACGAACTCGCTCCCTGGCGGGGGTGCGGCGGCGGGAACGGCCGAGGGGCCGGCGGAGTACCGCCGGCCCCTCGGTCCGGACCTTCTAGACCTTCACGCCCCTGACGAAGTCGCTGACCTCGCCGATCCAGGTGCCGATCTGGTCCCACCAGCCCTTGCCGGTGCCGATCCACTCCTGGAGCGGGGTCAGCTCCCAGATCAGCCAGCCGCCCACGAAGAACAGCAGCACCAGGAACAGGCAGCCCTTGAGGCAGCCCAGCCCGGGGATGCGCATCGGGTTGGCGCTGCGCTGGCGCGGCGGCCGGGGCTCCCGCGGGGCCGGCCGGGCCGGCTGCTGGGGCTGCGGCGCGGGCGCGGCCGCGTACGGCTGGGGCTGCTGCGGCTGCTGGTACACCGGGGGCGGCGGCTGCGGCTGCTGGTACTGCGGCTGGTGCGGCGGCTGCTGGTACTGCTGCGGCGGCGGGTACGGGTACCCGCTCGCCTGCGGGGCCGGGCCCTGGCGGTACGGCTGCTGCGGCGGGGGCGGAGCCTGGCGCTGCGGGGGACGCTGCTGCTGGTGCGGGGGCTGCTGGGGCTGCTGCCCGTACGGCTGCTGCGGCGGGGGCTGCCGGTGCGGGGGCTGCTGCGGCTGGGGGCGCTGCGGCCGGCGGCGCAGCGGGTCCTCGCTCGGGTCGAGGTACTGGATCTGCGTCTGCTCGTTGCGGTCGCGGGCGGCCTGGAGCTGGGACTGCCACGGGTGCGGGGCGTCCGGCTGCTGCACCGGCGGCATGACGGCCGTCGGGTCGGCCGCACCGGCTCCGGCGCCCGCGGTCTGCGGGAGCACGGAGGTGGCGTCGTCCCCGCCCACCGGCGGCAGCACGCTGGTCATGGCGTTCGGGTCGTACGCGCCCACGGGCCCGGCGGCGGACCCCGCGGGGAGCACCTGGGTCGGGTCGGCGGCCCCGGGGGTCTCCGGTACCGGCGCGGGCGAGGGGTCGGGGGTGAGCAGCGCGCCGACCCCGAGGGCGGCCTCGACCTCGGCGGCGGAGGAGTGCACGCCGATGCCGGCGGCGACCACGCGCAGGGCGCGGGCCAGGCTCTCGGCGCTGGGGCGCTCGTTCGGCTCCTTGCGCAGGCAGCGCTCGATGACCGTCCAGAGCGGCTCGGGCAGGGTGGAGGGCCGCTGGGGCTCCTCGCTGAGGTGGCGGTGCAGGACCTCCAGCGCGGTGCCGCCGGCGAACGGCGGGCGGCCGGTGACCAGCTCGTACAGCAGGATGCCGGCGCCGTAGATGTCCACGGCGGAGGTCTGGGGGCGGCCCTCGGCGGACTCCGGGGCCACGTAGGCCGGGGTGCCGACGAACTCGTGGGTGCGGGTGAGGCCCGGGGAGTCGGCGAGGCGGGCGATGCCGAAGTCGGTGAGCATCGGGCGCATCTGCCCGGCGCTCTCGTCGAGGAGCACGTTGGCCGGCTTGAGGTCGCGGTGCACGACCCCGTCCGCGTGGCTGGCGGCGAGCGCGTCCGCGATCTGGGCGGTGAGCAGGCTCGCGGCGACCGGGGTGAAGGGGCCGTTCTCGCGGATGTAGCGGTGCAGGTCCGGGCCGTCGATCAGGTCCATGACCAGCGCGAGGAGGTCTCCCTCGACGACCAGGTCGCGGGTGCGCACGATGTTGGGGTGCGTCAGCCGCAGCAGCACGGAGCGCTCGCGCAGGAAGCGCATCACGATGTCCGCGTCGTTCGCGAGCTCTTCCTTGAGCACCTTGATGGCGAGGGTCTCGCCCGGCTGCCCGGGCACGGCCGCTTCCGCGCCGGCCGTCTCCCGCTGGCGCGCACGCCAGACGGTGCCCGTGGCGCCGCGGCCGAGCGGCTCCTCGAGCAGGTACTTGCTGCCTACCGGCCGCACGTCAGCGCTCCCTGGTCTCAATTTTCGTGTCCGACCACTCTAGGGGTTGGTGGTCCGGAAGACGCGGGTCCAGGGCGGATGGTTGCCGCACATCCGTGCGAAGGGTGACGGCCGTACGGGTTCCTCCGCGGTCCGCCGGGCCCGTGAACACGGGTTTCCCGGGACCGGGGGACGGCCCGGGAGGATCCGGTGCGCGGGCGGGCGGCGGCCGGACCATCATTCAAGATCACTTTCGGGTGGCTGCCGGGCGTGTTGTCCGCGACAGGTGCGAGGATGCACCCAGTACGGATGCGGGGGGTCGGGAGCCCCCCGGTCCGGCAGACCTGAACGGGCTACGCGTCCGTGCCGGGTTGGGGGGCGGACCGGGCAGCATCCTGCCGCCGTTCCCCTGCCGGGCGCACCGCGCAGAAGGGACCGCTGACGGCGATGCAGATCCGGCTGACCGTCCTCGGGCCGCGCAGCGGCCACCAGAGCGCGAGCGCGCGCTGTGACGTGCTCGTCACGGCGCCGGCCGGGACGCCCCTGGCCTCCGTGGCCTCCGGGCTGGCGGCCACCGTCGCCGGACCGGACACCGGCGGCACGGTCGTGCTGTACGCGGGGGCCGAGCGGCTGGACCCGCAGCGGCACACCCTGGGCGAGCCGCCCCTCATGGACGGGGCCGTGCTGTCCGTGCACCTGCCGGCGGCGGAGGAGTCCCCGGCGGTCGGCTCGGCCGCGCAGCTGCACGTGATCGCGGGCCCGGACGCGGGCGGGGTGCACCTGCTGCACGGCGGCCCGATCCGCATCGGGCGCTCGGCGGAGGCCGACGTCCCGCTGGACGACCCGGACGTCTCCCGCCTGCACTGCGCGGTGACGGTGTCCGAGGACGGCCGCGTCGCGGTCGCCGACCTCGGCTCGACCAACGGCACCTCCCTCGACGGCCACCCGGTCGGCCCCGACCCGGTCCCCCTCACCCCGGGCTCCCTCCTCTCCGTGGGCGAATCCACCCTCCGCCTCCTCCCGCCCGCCCCACCGGCCACCCTCCCCGTCACCCCGGACCTGGAGGGCCGCCTCCGCGTCAGCCTGGCGGCACGGCCGGAGACGCCCGGCGGCCGCACGCCGTCCGGAGCCACGAACGTCCCGGCGGGCCCCGACGCCTCCCCGGCTTCGGGCCTCCCGGGTCCCGCCGGCACTGGTCCCGGCGGCACTGCGGGCTCAGGCGGATACGCGGGCCTCGGCGGCCCTGCGGGTGGCGCCACCGGCGGCCCGGCCGGGCACGGCAGCCCGGGCACCGGCGGATACGCAGGGGCCGGTGGCCCTGCGGGGGCCGGTGGTCCTGCGGGCCTCGGCGGTCCCGGCGGCAGTCCGGCCGGATACGGCGGCCCGGCGGGTGCCGCCACCGGCGGCCCGGCGGGGCACGGCGGCCCGGGACTCGGCGCCGCTGCGGGTCCTGGCGGTCGTGCAGGGGCTGGCGGCGTCGGCGGTACCGGGACCCCTGCCGGTCTCGGCGGGCCGGCCGGGCCGGGTGGGGCGGTCGCCGCCGACGGGACTGCGGGCGGTGCTCCGGGCTCCGGGGGCGGCTCGGAGGGCGCGGGGGCGGACTCGTACGCGTATCCGCAGGCGCAGCCGGTCTCCGGGGCGGCCGGAGCAGCGGCCGCCGTTCCCGGTGCACGGCGCGCGCCCGTTCTCGGGGTCACGGGCGCGGGAACCTCGGCCGGGGCGCCGGGCCGCTCAGCAGCAGCGGCCGCAGGACCGGGAGCGGCACCCGCGGCGTATCCCGGCCCTGGTACCGGTGTGGGTGCCGGTACCGGTGCCGGTCCTGCGGCCGCTGCCGCTCCCGGCGTCGCTCCCGACCCCGCCCCCGGCCCCGGTGCCGAGTCCCCCGCCCCCCGTCGCGGGCTCGGGGCGTGGGCGCGCCGCCGGTTCGGGCGGGAGGCTGCCGGGCCGGCCGCGGAGGGGCCCGCGGGCGGGCCCGTCGCGGGTCGGCCCGCGGAGCTGCCGGACGCCGGGCCCGACGCCGCCGCGCTGCTGCTGACCGCCCTCGGGCCCGGCCCGCTGCTGTGGGAGCGCGGGCCCGGACACCCCGAAGCGCTCCTCGTACGCCTCGGGCACGGTTGCGCGGTGCCGCTGCGCGAGACCGGTTCGCTGGGCCTGGCGGGCCCGCGGGCCCGGCTGCTGGGCCTCGCCCGTTCCGTGGTCGCCCAGCTCGCCGCCCTGCACGGCCCCGAGGACCTGGAGCTCGTCCTCCTCGCCACCGACCGGGCGCGCCCCCTGCCCGAGCGGCGCGCCGACTGGGGCTGGCTGGGCTGGCTCCCCCACGTGCGTCCGGCGCACGGTCAGGACTGCCGGCTGCTCCTCGCGTACGACAAGGACCAGGCGGCCGCCCGTACCGCCGAGCTGACCCGGCGGCTGGACGACAGCCCGCTGGGCCCCGGCTGGTCCGCCGCCGACCGGAGCACCGTGGCCCGCACGGGCGCCGCGTACTGCGGCCCGCGCACCGTGGTCGTCCTCGACGGCGATCCCGGCCCGGGCCCGCTGCGCGACACCGTGGCCCGGCTGGCCGCCCACGGCCCCGCCGCCGGCATCCACCTGGTGTGCCTGGCCGAGACCCCGGCCGCCTCGCCCGCCTCCCCGGTCTCCGACACGTACGAGGCGGCCTGCGCGGCCTCCCCCGCCTTCCGCGACTGCGGTACGGCCGCCCTGCTCAGCGGGGACGTGGCCACCGCCCTGCGGGTGCTGCCGGTGGCCGGCGGCCGGCCCGCCGGACACGGGGAGACCGTCACCGCCGACGCGGTCTCGGCGGCCTGGGCCGAGCGGTTCGCCCGCGCCCTGGCCCCGCTGCGCACCGAGGGCGCCGAGTCCGGGCCGCAGCGGCCGGCCGCCGCCCTGCCGGCCGCGGCCCGGCTGCTCGACGAACTGGGGCTGGCCCGCGCCACCCCGGCCTCGCTGATGGCCCGCTGGGCGGCCGCCACCGACCAGGGCCAAGGGGTCGGCGGGCTGGCCGAGGTGGTGCTCGGCAGCGGCCGCAGCGGCCCGGTCGGCGCGGAACTGGTCGCCGAGGGGCCGCACCTGCTGATCGAGGGCCCGCCCGGCAGCGGCCGCACCGAGCTGCTGCGCTCGGTGGCGGCCTCGCTGGCCGCGGCCGCCCGGCCGGACCGGCTGGGCCTGCTCCTCGTCGACGGTGCGGGCGGCGAGCGCGGCGAGGGCCTCCGGCCGTGTACGGAACTGCCGCACGTGTCGGGGCACCTGGTGGCCTCGGACCCGGTGCGGATGCGCGAGTTCGCCCAGGCCCTGGGGGCCGAGCTGAAGCGGCGCGCGGAACTGCTGGACGGGGTGCCGTTCGCGCAGTGGCACGCCGTACGGGAGGTGTCGGGGCGGATGGTGGCCCAGCGGGCGCCCAGCGCGGCGGAGCTGCGCGGGGACCTCGACCCGCAGCGTTCGGGGACCCTGCGGCTGCGCGCCGGGACGGGCCGTACCGAGCCGGCGGGGCCCCCACCGCTGCCCCGGCTGGTGGTGCTCGTCGACGACTTCGACGCGCTGGTGGCCCCGGCCCTGGGCAGCCCCGGCCGGCCGGCCGCGGGGTCCGTGGTGCGGGCGCTGGAGGCGGTGGCGCGGGACGGGGGCGCGCTCGGGGTGCACCTGGTGGCCTCGACGGCCCGCCCGGAACGCACGGCCGGCACCGAGCCGGCCCGGCTGGCGAGCCTGCGCGTGGAGCTGGCGGCGGTGCCTGCGGGCGGAGGCGGCGAGCCGGGCGGGGCTGCGCCGGGGCGGGGGGTGCTGCACCGGCCCGACGGGCGCCAGGTCCCCTTCCAGGGCGGGCGGGTGACCGGGCGGATCCCGCGGACGGCCACGCTGCGGCCGACCGTGGTCCCGCTGGAGTGGGAGCGCATGGGTGACCCTCCGGCCCGGCGGCCGGTACGCGAGCTGGGCAACGGGCCCACGGACCTGGCGCTGCTCGCCAGTGCCCTGGACCGCGCCGCGCACCTGGTCTCGGCGACCCCGGTCCCGTTCCCCTGACCCCCGGGGCTCCGCCCCGGACCACGCGCCTCAAGCGCCGGCGGGGCCGGATCCGGCCGGGCAGCGCCGGCACGCCCGGCCGGATCCGGTCGGCGGCGCCACCTGGGGCAGGCGGTATTGCGGTGGCCGGAACCACGGCGTATCCCTGAGGGACCGGACTCGGCCACGGCGATACGGGGGCAGCGATGCGCAACCGCACGGCACGGCGGACACGAACCTGGACGGCACTCGGCCTGGCGGGCGCACTCGCCGCCACCGCCGGCGCGTGCAGCAGTACCGAGGAGGGCAGCACGAACGGCCCGTCGAAACCCCCCGCCTCCGCCGTGAAGTTACCCCGCCTGGACGGCGAAAAGGTCTCCGTGGCCGCCGTCTGGACCGGTCCCGAGCAGCAGAACTTCACCAAGGTCCTCGACGAGTTCGAGAAGCGGACCGGCGCGGAGGTCACCTTCGTACCGGCCCAGGACCCGATCGTCACCTTCCTCGGTTCGAAGATCGCCGGCGGGCAGCCCCCGGACGTGGCGCTGCTGCCGCAGGCCGGGGCCCTGGTGCAGGCGGTGCAGAAGAAGTGGGCGCAGCCGCTGGGCCCGGAGGCGAGGGCGCAGCTGGACGCGGGCTACGCCCCGGGCTGGAAGAAGCTCGGCACCGTCGGCGGTGTCCCGTACGGCGTGTACTTCAAGGCCGCGAACAAGTCGCTGGTCTGGTACAACACGAAGGCCTTCGAGGCGGCCGGCGCCGAAGTCCCGGGCACCTGGAAGGAGTTCCTGGAGACGGCCGACACCGTCTCGGCCTCCGGCACGGCCCCCGTGTCGGTGGGCGGCGCGGACGGCTGGACGCTGACGGACTGGTTCGAGAACGTCTACCTCTCGCAGGCGGGTCCGGAGAAGTACGACCGGCTGGCCCGGCACGAGATCAAGTGGACGGATCCGAGCGTGGCGGCGGCCCTGACCACCCTGGGCGAGCTGTTCGGCCGCAAGGACTTCCTCGCGGGCGGTCAGAGCGGGGCGCTGGCGACGGAGTTCCCGAAGTCCGTCACGCAGACCTTCACCGGCGGGGACCGCCCGGCGGCGGCCATGGTCTTCGAGGGGGACTTCGTCTCCGTCAACATCGCCCAGGCGGGAGCGGAGATCGGCAAGGACGCGAAGGTGTTCCCGTTCCCGTCGGTCGGGGCGAAGCACCCGGTGGTCTCGGGCGGTGACGTGGCGGTGGCGCTCAAACCGTCCAAGGGGGCGCAGGCCCTGCTGACCTTCCTGGCCTCGCCGGACGCGGCGACGGTGTGGGCCCGGCAGGGCGGTTTCCTGTCGCCGAACCGGAACGTGGATCCGGCGGCCTATCCGAACGACATCCAGCGCGGCATCGCGAAGGCCCTGATCGCGGCGGGCGACGACTTCCGCTTCGACATGTCGGACCAGGCCCCGGCCGCGTTCGGCGGCACCCCCGGCGCGGGCGAGTGGAAGGCCCTGCAGGACTTCCTGAAGGACCCGAAGGACGTGGCGGGCACCCAGCGGCGGCTGGAGGCCGATGCCGCCAAGGCCTGGGGGCCGCCCGGGACGGGGTCCGGGGGCGGGAACTGAGCCGGTGACCCCCGCCGGATCGGAGCGCCGGCGCAGGAGGGCCGTCGCGGCGGCCTTCCTGCTGCCCGCGCTGGTGCTGCTGGGCGCCCTGGTGGTGTACCCGATCGGCTTCTCGGTCCACCGCAGCCTGTACGACCGTGCGGGCGACTCCCTGGTGGGCCTGGACAACTACGCGGAGCTGCTGCGGGACGAGGCGATCCGCACGGCCTTGAAGAACACCGCGGTGTGGGTGGTGCTGGCCCCGGCCGCGGCCACCGCGCTGGGCCTGGTGTTCGCGGTGCTGACCGAGCGGGTGCGCTGGGGGACGGCGTTCAAGCTGGTGGTGTTCATGCCGATGGCGATCTCGATGCTGGCGGCCGGGATCGTCTTCCGGCTGGTCTACGAGCAGGACCCGGACCGCGGGGTCGCGAACGCCGTGTGGGTGGGGGTGCACGACACCTTCGCCCCGTCCTCGGCCTTCCCGCGGGCCCGGCCCCGTCCGGACGCCCCGCTGGCCGCGGCGCCGGGCGGCGGGTTCACCACCCGGGCCCCGGTCCGGGCCGGGGTGCCGGTGCTGCTGCCGCTGGTCGGCGTACCGCAGGAGGCGCTGCCGGAGGGCACCCGGCCGGCCCGGCCCGCCGCGGCGGAGCCCGGGAAGGTGACGGGCACCGCCTGGCAGGACTTCACGCGGGGCGGCGGCGGCCGGCGGGGGGCGGTGGACCCGCGCGAGTCCGGATACGCGGGGATGCGGGTCGAGGCGGTCCGCGGGGGCGAGGTGGTGGCCTCGGCCCGGACCCGCCCGGACGGCACCTTCACCCTGCCTGCGGAGGCCTCGGGCGCCCTGCTGCGGCTGCCCGCGTCGAACTTCGCGGAGCCGTACGCGGGCGTGGCCTGGCTGGGCCCGGCGCTGGTGACCCCGGCGGTGATCGGCGCGTACGTGTGGATGTGGGCGGGGTTCGCGATGGTGCTGATCGGGGCGGGGCTGGCGGCGGTGCCGCGGGAGCTGCTGGAGGCGGCCCGGGTGGACGGGGCGAACGAGTGGCAGGTGTTCCGCCGGATCACGGTGCCGCTGCTGGCGCCGGTGCTCGCGGTGGTGCTGGTGACGCTGGTCATCAACGTGATGAAGATCTTCGACCTGGTCTTCGTGATCGCCCCGGGCTCGGTGCAGGACGACGCGAACGTGCTGGCGCTCCAGCTGTACCGGACCTCGTTCGGCACGGACGCGGACCAGGGGGTGGGCTCGGCGATCGCGGTCCTGCTGCTGGTCCTGGTGCTGCCGGTGATGCTGGTCAACATCCGCCGGATGCGGAAGGAGTCCTCCCGATGAGCCTCCGCCGTACGTCGGCCGCGGGCCGGCTGGCCGCCCGGGCCGCGGGCGGGGCGGTGCGCGTGTTCCTGGTGGCGGCCGCCGTGTTCTGGCTGCTGCCGACCACCGGTCTGCTGCTCTCGTCCTTCCTCTCCTCCTCCGACCTGGCCTCCGGCGGCTGGTGGCAGGTGCTCGGCGCGCCCTCCCGGCTGACGGCCGCCAACTACGCGGCCCTGCTGGAGAACGAGACGATCACGCGGTCGCTGCTCAGCACCGTGCTGATCACCGTCCCTGCCACCCTGCTCGTGCTCGTGCTGGGCGCCTTCGCCGGATACGCCTTCGCCTGGCTGGAGTTCCCGGGCCGCGATGCGCTGTTCCTCGTGGTGGTCGCCCTGCTGGTGGTGCCGGTGCAGGTGGCCCTGATCCCGGTGTCCGAACTCTTCGGCAGCATCGGCCTGTTCGAGACCACCGCCGGCGTGGTGCTGTTCCACACCGCGTTCGGGCTGCCGTTCGCCGTCTTCCTGCTGCGCAACTTCTTCGCCGGCATCCCGCGCGAGCTGCTGGAGGCGGCCCGGCTGGACGGGGCGGGCGAACTGCGGCTGTTCGCGCAGGTGGTGCTGCCGCTGGGCGGCCCGGCGCTGGCCTCCCTCGGCATCTTCCAGTTCCTGTGGGTGTGGAACGACATGCTGGTGGCGCTGGTCTTCGCCGACTCGTCGAACCCGCCGGTGACGGTCGCCCTCCAGCAGCAGGTACGGCAGTTCGGCAACAACATCGACGTGCTCGCCCCGGGCGCCTTCCTGTCGATGGCGGTGCCCCTGGTCGTCTTCTTCGCCTTCCAGCGGCAGTTCACCACGGGGGTGATGGCCGGAGCCGTGAAGTGACGCTCCGTAACCCGGATGCCGCATTCTGCGTAACCCCGTGACGGGGGCGGGCGTTGCTCGGCAATATGCCCGCGCCCCACCCCTGGATGTGACGTGCCCCGGTTCAGCGTCATCGTGCCCGCGTACAAGGTCCAGGCGTACCTGCAGGACAGTCTCGATTCGGTCCTGTCCCAGTCGTACCCGGATCTCGAACTGATCGCCGTCGACGACTGCTCCCCGGACGCCTGCGGCTCGATCATCGACGAGTACGCGGCCCGCGATCCGCGGGTCACGGCGGTGCACCTGCCGCACAACGTGGGCCTGGGCCCGGCCCGCAACGCCGGGCTGGCCCGCGCCACCGGGGACTACCTGATCTTCCTCGACAGCGACGACGTGCTCGCACCCGGCGCCCTGCGGGCCATCGACGACCGGCTCAAGGCCACCGGCGGGCCGGACGTCCTCGTCTACGACTACGCGCGGGCCTACTGGACCGGCGAGATCATCCGCAACCAGCTCTCCCACCGCCTCCACGAGGACGGCCCCGCCTCCTTCCGCGTGGAGGACCGGCCCGCCCTGCTCGGCGTGCTGATGGTGGTCTGGAACAAGGCGTACCGGCGGGAGTTCGTCGAGCGCGAGGCCTTCACCTTCCCGCCCGGCTACTACGAGGACACCCCGTGGACCGCGCCGGTGCTGCTGACGGCCGAGTCGATCGCCGTCCTCGACCGGGTCTGCGTGCACTACCGCCAGCGACGCACCGGCTCGATCATGACCACCACCTCCCGCCGGCACTTCGACGTCTTCGACCAGTACGACCGGCTGTTCGCGTTCCTCGCCACCCGTCCCGAGCTGGACCGCTGGCGCCCGCTGCTCTACCGGCGGATGGCCGACCACCACGCCCGACTGCTCTCCTCCCGCGGCCGGCTCCCCCGCGGCACCCGCGGCGAGTACTTCCGCCGGGCCCGCGCCCAGCTGCGCCGCTACCGGGTGCGCGGGGCCGCCCCGGCGGCCGTTCCCCGGCTGCGGCACGCGGTGATGCGGCTCGGCACCCACGGGACCTACCGGACCCTGGCGGCCGTCCGCTCGGGGGTGCTGGGCGCCGGCCGCCGGCTGCGCGCCCTGCGGCAGGCCCTCGGCAAGGGGCTGATGCTGCTCCACTACCGGACCCAGCGGCTGCTGCCCCTGCGCCCCGACCTCGCCGTGTTCAGCGCGTACTGGCACGGCGGATACGCCTGCAATCCGGCGGCCGTCGAGGAGAAGGTCCGGGAGCTGGTGCCGCGGGTGCGGACCGCCTGGATCTGCGCCCCGGCGCACGAGGGGACCGTACCGGCGCAGACCCAGAGGCTGCGGCCGGGCTCCCGGGCGTACTGGACCGCGCTGGCCCGGGCCACGTACCTGGTCACGAACGTCAACTTCGACCGGGGCCTGGTCAAGCGCCCCGGCCAGATCCTGGTGCAGACCCAGCACGGCACCCCGCTCAAGCGGGTCGGACTGGACCTGCTGGACCGCCCGGCGGCCACCCCGACCACCGATTTCGCGGCCCTGCTGCGCGGCGCGGACCAGTGGGACTACCTGCTGTCCGCGAACCGGCACTCCACGCTGGTGTGGGAGAAGGCCCTGCCCTCCTCGTACACGACCCTGGAGTACGGCTACCCGCGCAACGACGTCTTCCAGCGGGCCGGGGCCACCGAGGTGCTGGAGCTGCGCGAGCGGCTGGGGATCGCCCCGGGCACCACGGCGGTCCTGTACGCGCCCACCCACCGCGACTACCGGCGCAGCCGCCCGGTCCACCTGGACTTCGAGCGGGTGCTGCGCGACCTGGGCCCGCGGTTCACGATCCTGACCCGCAGCCACCTCACGTACGGCGGCGGTCCGCTGAGCCCGGACGTGCACCCGCGGCTGATCGACGTCTCCGGGCATCCGTCGGTGGAGGAGCTCTGCCTCGCCTCCGACGCGCTGGTCACGGACTACTCCTCCCTGATGTTCGACTACGCCTCGCTGGACCGGCCGATCGTGATCCACGCGGACGACTGGGAGGCGTACGAGGCGGCCCGCGGCACCTACTTCGACCTGCGGGCCACCCCGCCGGGGGCGATCGCCCGGACCGAGGACGAGCTCGTGGACATCTTCGCCACCGGCCACTGGCAGGGCTCCCGCTCGGCGCAGCTGCGGTCCGCGTTCCGGGCCCGGTTCTGCCAGTACGACGACGGGCACGCGGCGGAGCGGGTGGTGCGCCGGGTGTTCCTGGGCCAGGAGACGGGCCTGCCGGAGTTCGTGCCGCTGGAGGACCGGCGGCCGGCCCCCGCGGCCCTGTCGGCGGGTCCGGCCTCGGGGACCCCGGGGCAGCGGCGCGGGCTGCGCGGCTTCGACCGGCTGACCCTGGACTGAAGGGGGCGGGAGGGCCTGCCGCGCCGCTACGGGCGGCCGGCGGCGAGGCCGGCGGCGGCCGCGCGGGCGAGTTCGTCGAGGTAGCCGCCGGGCAGCTCGCCGCGGACGACGACGAGCCGCCAGTAGAGCGGTCCGATGACCAGGTCGAGGGCGCGCTCGGGGTCGGTGTCCGCGGGCAGTTCGCCGCGCGCGACGGCGGACCGTACGACCTCTCCGGCCAGTTCCGTCTCGCTGCGCAGCAGGACCTCCCGGACCGCCTGGGCGATCTCGGGGTTGCGGGCGGCCTCGACGAGCAGGTCCGGGATCACCTGGGAGGCCACCGGGTGGCGCAGCAGGTGGGACATGACCTCCAGGAGGGCCCGCAGGTCTCCGGTGAGGGAACCGGTGTCGGGGGCGGGCAGGCCCTGGACGGCGAAGGCGGAGACCAGGTCGAGGACCAGGTGCAGCTTGGAGCGCCAGCGGCGGTAGACGGCGGTCTTGCCGACCCCGGCGCGGCGGGCGACGGCCTCGATCGACATGCGGGAGAAGCCGACGGCGGCGAGTTCCTCGAAGACGGCCGCGCGGATCGCCTCGGTGACGTCCTCCCGCAGTACGGCGGCCCCGGCGGGGGCGCGGCGCGGACCGGGTGACGGTGCAGGCGGAGTCGTCATGGACAGAGCATACCGGGCGGATACGTCACGACGATACGGTTGCGTTCCGACGTTTGCGTTCCGACGTGGAGGGTCCTAACCTCGGCGTTGCGACGATACGGACCCGTCCCGTCGTCGATGCCTGCTCGCCCGTGCCCGTGCCCCCGTCGAAAGCGACTTCTGTGAGCGTGACGACCGCACCCGCCCCGCCGCCCCGGCGCGGCCCGGCCGCCGTACCCACCGCCGCCGAACGCGCCAGAACCGCCGCCTCCGCCGAGGCGGCCCGGCTGGCCGCGGCCCACGGCCTGCACCTCAGCGGGGCCCGGCCCCCGCTCGGCGCCTACACCCGGCAGCTGTGGGGGCGCCGGCAGTTCATCACCGCCTTCGCGTCCGCCCGGATGAGCGCCACGTACAGCACGGCCCGGCTCGGCCAGGTGTGGCACCTGATGACCCCGCTGCTCAACGCGGCCGTCTACTACTTCATCTTCGGCATCGTCCTGAGCCAGAGCCGGCACACCCCGCAGTTCATCCCGTACCTGGTCACCGGCGTGTTCGTCTGGGACTTCTTCAGCAGTGCGCTGAACTCCGGCACGCGCGCGGTCTCCGGCAACCTGGGCCTGGTGCGGGCCCTGCAGTTCCCGCGCGCCTCGCTGCCCCTGTCCACGGTGATCCAGCTCTTCCAGCAGCTGATGGTCACCATGGCCGCCCTGCTGGTGATCCTGCTCGCGTTCGGGCAGCGGCCGCGGGCCTCCTGGCTGCTCGCGGTCCCCGCGCTGCTGCTGCTCGCCGTGTTCTGCGCGGGCTGCGCGATGGCCATGGCCCGCATCGGGAGCCGGATGCCGGACGTCAGCCAGCTGATGCCGTTCGTGCTGCGGACCTGGATGTACTTCTCCGGCGTGATGTGGAACATCGGCTACACCCTGCAGAGCCGGCACCTGCCGGAGTTCGTGGCGACCGCCTTCCAGTGGAACCCGGCGGCCCTCTACATCGACCTCATGCGCTTCTCGCTGCTCGACGGCTTCCACCGGAGCCAGCTCCCCCACCACGCCTGGCCGCTCGCCGCGGCCTGGGCCCTGCTCGCCGGCATCGGCGGCTACGTCTACTTCTGGAAGGCCGAGGAGGTGTACGGCCGTGGCTGAGAGCCTCCGTACCGCGCACGACGGGCGCGTCCCGACCGTCATCGCCGACGACGTCCACGTCGTCTACAAGGTCCAGGGCGCGGCGGGCGGCCGGGGCAGCGCCACCTCGGCCCTCAGCCGGATCTTCTCCCGGAAGGCCAGCCCGGGCGTACGGGAGGTGCACGCGGTCAAGGGGGTCAGCTTCACCGCGTACAGGGGCGAGGCCATCGGCCTCATCGGCTCCAACGGGTCCGGCAAGTCCACCCTGCTCAAGGCCATCGCCGGACTGCTCCCGGCGGCCGCGGGCCGGGTCTACACCGACGGCCAGCCCTCCCTGCTCGGGGTCAACGCGGCCCTCATGAACGACCTGACCGGCGAGCGGAACGTCCTGCTGGGCGGGCTCGCGATGGGCATGTCCCGGCAGGAGATCAGGGACCGCTACCAGGACATCGTCGACTTCTCCGGCATCAACGAGAAGGGGGACTTCATCAGCCTGCCGATGCGCACGTACTCCTCCGGGATGGCGGCCCGGCTGCGCTTCTCCATCGCCGCCGCGAAGCAGCACGACGTACTGATGATCGACGAGGCCCTGGCCACGGGGGACGCGCGCTTCCAGCGGCGCAGCCAGCAGAGGATCGCGGAGCTGCGGAAGGAGGCGGGCACGGTCTTCCTCGTCAGCCACGGCATCGGCACGATCCGCGAGACGTGCGACCGGGCGATCTGGCTGGAAGCGGGCACGCTGCGCATGGACGGCCCCACGCACGAGGTCTGCAAGGCCTACGAAAACCACACCCACCCCTGACCCCGCGGGGGACCCGGCAAAGTCCAGCCCCTCCGGCGTTTGAGGAGCGGGTCCGGGCAGAGCCCGGTGCCCGGCGCCAGCCGGGATGCCTTGGCGCTCCGCCCCAAACCCCTCACGCCTCGGACCCGGCAAAGTCCAGCCCCTCCGGCGCTCCGCCCCAAACCCCTCACGCCTCGGACCCGGCAAAATCCAGCCGCTCCGGCGTTTGAGGAGCGGGTCCGGGCGGAGCCCGGTGCCCGGCGCCAGCCGGGATGCCTTGGGGCTCCGCCCCAAACCCCGCTCCTCAAGCGCCGGAGGGGCTGGAATTGCCCCCGCCTCGGGCGCAGCCGACCGCCGCCGTCTCGGGGCTCCGCCCCAAACCTTGCGCCTCAAACGCCGGCGAGGCTGGGTTTGCCAGGGGGAAAAGGGGCGGGGCCCGCGCCAAGGGATTGGGCGGGCCCCGTCGTGCCGGTTACGCCGGCGCCTAGCTGTGCGTGCGGAGCAGCGTCCGCATCGTGCGCATCGCCACGGACAGGTTCGCCAGGTCGAAGTCGTCGGACCCCTGGATCTCCTCCAGCGTGGTCCGCGCCCGCCCGATGATCGCCGCGTTCCGCTCCTCCCAGGCCTTGAACCGCTCCTCCGGCGTGGCGCTGCCGTTGCCCACGGCCAGCACGTCGGAGGTCAGCCCGGCGTGCGCGGCGAACAGGTCCTCGCGGATGGACGCACGGGCCATGGACTGCCAGCGGTCGGCCCGCGGCAGCTCGATGATCCGGTCCATCAGCTGGGTGATGTTCAGCCGGTCCGCGAGGTCGTAGTAGACCTCGGCCACGGCGAGCGCGTCCTGGCCCGTACGATCGGCGATCGCGACGACGTCCAGCGTCGGGAAGGCCGACGAGAACCCGGCCACCTTGGCCGCCAGCTCGTCCGGCACGCCCTCCGCGGTGAGCTCGCCGAGGACCTGCTGGTACCACTCCAGGTCCGCCCCCCGCACCAGCTTGGGCAGCTCCGCCCAGACCTGGGCGACCCGCTCGCTGAAGAACGCGATCGTCTCGGTGATCTGGAGCGGCTGCGGCCGGTTGTTGAGCAGCCAGCGGGTGCCGCGCTCGACCAGGCGCCGCGAGTGCAGCCGGATCCGGGTCTGGACGTCCGCCGGGACCTGGTTGTCCAGCGCCTCGACCGCGTCCCACACCTCGGCCAGCCCGAAGATCTCGCGGGCCGCGAGCTGGGCGCGGACGATCTCCTCCAGCGAGGCGCCGGTCTCCTCGCGCAGGCGGTGCAGCAGGGTCGAGCCACCGGTGTTGACGGTGTCGTTGACCAGCAGCGTCGTGATGATCTCGCGGCGCAGCGCGTGCGCGTCGATCTGCTCGGGGAACCGGTCCCGCAGGGCCTGCGGGAAGTACGCGTGCAGCAGGCCGCGCAGGTACGGGTCGTCCGGCAGATCGGTGGTGATCAGCTCGTCGGCGGTGGTGATCTTCGTGTAGGCGAGGAGCACCGCCAGCTCGGGCTGGGTGAGGCCCTTGCCGTTGTTCAGGAGCTCGCGGATCTGCCGGTCGTTGGGCAGGAACTCCAGTGCGCGGTCCAGCAGGCCGTCCCGGCCGAGGCGGCGCATGAAGCGCTGCTGGGCGTGGAGCAGGCTGGCGGACTGGGCGCTGCCGTTGGCCAGGGCGATGTTCTGCGCGTAGTTGTTGCGCAGGACCAGCCGGCCGACCTCGTCGGTCATGTCGGCGAGCAGCTTGTTGCGCTGCTTGACGGTCATGTCCCCGTCGGCGACGACCGCGTTGAGCAGGATCTTGATGTTCACCTCGTGGTCGGAGGTGTCCACGCCCGCGCTGTTGTCGATGGCGTCGGTGTTGACCCGGCCGCCGTGCTGGGCGAACTCGATCCGGCCGAGCTGGGTCAGGCCGAGGTTGCCGCCCTCGCCGACGACCTTGGCGCGCAGGTCGGCGCCGTTGACGCGGATGGCGTCGTTGGCCTTGTCGCCGACGTCGGCGTGGGTCTCGGCGGTGGCCTTGACGTAGGTGCCGATGCCGCCGTTCCAGAGGAGGTCGACGGGGGCGGTGAGGACCGCCTGCATCAGCTCGGCCGGGGTCATCTTGGTGATGCCGGCCTCGATGCCGAGGGCCTCGCGGACCTGCGCGTTGATCGGGATGGACTTCGCGGAGCGGGGGTGGATGCCGCCGCCCGCGGAGAGCAGCTCGGTGTTGTAGTCGGCCCACGAGGAGCGCGGCAGGTCGAACAGGCGGCGGCGCTCGGCGTACGAGACGGCCGCGTCCGGGTTCGGGTCGATGAAGATGTGCCGGTGGTCGAAGGCGGCGACCAGGCGGATGTGCTCGGAGAGCAGCATGCCGTTGCCGAACACGTCGCCGGACATGTCGCCGACGCCGACGACGGTGAAGTCCTCGGTCTGGGTGTCGTGGCCCAGCTCGCGGAAGTGCCGCTTGACGGACTCCCAGGCGCCGCGGGCGGTGATGCCCATGCCCTTGTGGTCGTAGCCGGCGGAGCCGCCGGAGGCGAAGGCGTCGCCCAGCCAGAAGCCGTAGGACTCGGCGACCCCGTTGGCGATGTCGGAGAAGGTCGCGGTGCCCTTGTCGGCGGCGACGACGAGGTAGGTGTCGTCCTCGTCGTGGCGGACCACGTCCTGCGGGGGCACGACCTCGCCGGCGACCAGGTTGTCGGTGATGTCGAGCAGCGCCGAGATGAAGATCTTGTACGAGGCGATGCCCTCGGCGAGCCACGCGTCGCGGTCCACCGACGGGTCCGGCAGGTTCTTGGCGACGAACCCGCCCTTGGCGCCGACGGGCACGATGACGGTGTTCTTCACCATCTGCGCCTTGACCAGGCCGAGGATCTCGGTACGGAAGTCCTCGCGGCGGTCGGACCAGCGCAGGCCGCCTCGGGCGACCTTGCCGAAGCGCAGGTGGACGCCCTCGACGCGCGGGGAGTAGACCCAGATCTCGAAGGCCGGGCGCGGGGCCGGCAGGTCCGGGATGGCCTGCGGGTCGAACTTCATCGACACGTAGGAGTGCTGCTCGCCCGCGGCGTTCTTCTGGAAGAAGTTGGTGCGCAGGGTGGCCTTGATGACGGTGAGGAAGGAGCGCAGGATGCGGTCCTCGTCGAGCGAGGCGACCTGGTCCAGGGCCCCGTCCAGCTCCTCCAGCATGGCGTCGATGAGCTCGGTGCCCGCGGCCTGGCGGCCCGGGGACATCCGCGCCTCGAAGAGCGAGACGAGCAGCCGGGTGGTGTGGACGTTGTTGCGGAGGGTGTCCTCCATGTAGTCCTGGCTGAAGGTGGAGCCTGCCTGGCGCAGGTACTTGGCGTACGCGCGCAGGACCACGGCCTGGCGCCAGGTCAGTCCGGCGCCCAGGACCAGGGCGTTGAAGTTGTCGTTCTCCGCCTCGCCCTGCCAGACGGCCGAGAAGGCGTCCTGGAAGCGCTCGCGGGCGTCGTCGCCGAGGTCGCCGTTGCCGGAGCCGGCGGGCATGCGCAGGCCGAAGTCGTAGATCCAGGCCTGGGCGCGGTCGGCGCAGCGCAGCTCGTACGGGCGCTCGTCGGTGACCTCGACGCCGAGACGGTGGAGGACCGGGAGGACCGCGGAGAGGGAGACCTGCTCGCCCTGGCGGTAGATCTTGAAGCGGCGCTCGCCGGGGCCGGCGTTGACGGGCTCGTAGAGGGAGAGCGCGAAGTCGCGGTCCGAGGCCTTGAGGCGCTCCAGGTGGACCAGGTCGGCCACGGCGGAGCGGGGCGAGTGGTCGCCCTTGTAGCCCTGGGAGAAGGCGTCGCCGTAGCGGCGCAGCATCTCCGCGGCGCGCTCCTCGCCGAGTTCGGCGACGAGGGCCTCCTGGAAGCCGTCGGCCCAGGAGCGGGCGGCCTCGACCAGGCGGTTCTCGATGCGCTCGGCGTCGGCGTCGGTGAGGTCGGGCAGCTCGGTGCCCTGCGGGACGCGGACGACGAAGTGGATGCGGGAGAGGACGGACTCGGTGTTCCAGGCGGTGAAGTCGACGCTGGTGCCGCCGAGCTCCTCCTTGAGGATGTCCATCAGCCGCAGCCGGACGGCGGTGGTGAACCGGTCGCGCGGCAGGTAGACGAGGGCCGAGTAGTAGCGGCCGTACTCGTCCTGGCGCAGGTACAGCCGCAGCCGGCGGCGCTCCTGGAGGTACAGGACCGAGGTGACGATCTCGCGGAGCTTGTCGACCGGGGTCTGGAACAGCTCGTCGCGCGGGTAGGTCTCCAGGATCTGGAGCAGGTCGCGGCCGTCGTGGCTGGACGGCGCGAAGCCGGCGCCTTCGAGGACCTCGGCGACCTTGCGGCGGATGACCGGGACGCGGCGGACGGACTCGGTGTAGGCGGCCGAGGAGAACAGGCCGAGGAAGCGGCGCTCGCCGACCACGTTGCCCTCGGCGTCGAACTTCTTCACGCCGACGTAGTCGAGGTAGGACGGGCGGTGCACGGTGGCGCGGCTGTTGGCCTTGGTCAGGACGAGCAGCTTGTGCTCGCGGGCCTTGGCGCGGGCGTCGGCGGGCAGCCGGTTGAAGGACGGGGAGACGGGGTGGCCGTCCTCGCGGGTGCCGTGCTGCGGGTCGGAGCGCAGGATGCCGAGGCCGGTGCCGGGGACGGCCGCGAGGGCGTCGCCGTCGACCAGGTTGTACTCGCGGTAGCCGAGGAAGGTGAAGTGGTCGTCGGCGAGCCAGCGCAGCAGTTCGCGGGCCTCTTCGAGCTCGTACTCGCGCAGGTCCGGGGCGGTGGGCTCGTCGGCGAGGCCCTCGGCGATGCGGAGCGCGGCCTCGCGCATCTTCTCCCAGTCCTCGACGGCCTCGCGGACGTCGGACAGGACGCGCAGCAGGTCGACGGTGATCTGCTTGAGGTCGGCCTTGTCGGTCTCGCGGTCCATCTCGACGTGGATCCACGATTCCACGACGGCGTCGTGGGGGCGCTCGGTGGCGGAGCCGTGGGCATCGCAGTCGGGGCCGAGGATCTCGATGAGCTTGCCGGTGACGTCGCGGCGGACGACGACCTGCGGGTGGATCACCACGTGGATGCCGCGGCCCTGGCGGGAGAGCTCGTTCGTGACGGAGTCGACGAGGAACGGCATGTCGTCCGTGACCACCTCGACGACCGAGTGGCTGGAGGTCCAGCCGTTCTCCTCGACCGTGGGGGTGTGGACGCGCACGTTCGCGGTGCCCTGCGGGCGGACCTCGGCGAGCCGGTAGTGCGAAAGGGCTGCTCCGAACACGTCGTCCGGGTCCCGGCCGACCAGGTCCTCGGGCGCGGTGTGCAGGTAGTAGCGCTGGAGGTAGGAGAGGACGGTGTCCTGATCGGGACTCCCGGCCTTCTCGGACCCAGTCGGAAGTAGCCCCCCGGCCGGGCTGTTCTCAGCTACCCGGGCAGCCCGTGCGAGCAGCTCGGCCTTTGCTTCGTCCAGCTTGGTCTGCATGTCCTCATGGCTCCTGTCGCGCGCCGTTGCGTGACGTAGGTGAAGGCGGGAATGGCGTAAGCGCCGCGACGCGGGGCACCCGTCGTCGGGCCCGACGCTATGCCGTAAAAGGAAAACGCCGGAACAGATTCAGCCAAGATCGACTTCCTTGGCAGGCTGCCCCGGCGGCGGGAATCAGCGGCGGCCCGGGCACGGACGTGCGCCGGGCGCAGGCCGGGGGCTACGGCGCCCCCGATGAATATCGCGCTGATCACGGGTCAAGGCTATCCCCACCCACCCGGTCCCCGTCATGAGCTGTATGTGTACAAAACCTGGGGGTGAACTTTGACACTCTGGACAGCGACGCGGGACGGGAGCGTGCTCCAGTGACTATTGAGCCAGTTCCCACGCCGTGTGAACGGCCTCGGCCAGGGTGTCCACGACGGGTACCCCGGCCACCGCGAGGCTGCTCCGACTGTGTGAGCCGCCGGTGTACAGGACCGCCCTGGCCCCCACGTGCGCCGCCGCGCGGGCGTCGTCGACCGCGTCCCCGATGAGGACCGTACGGGCCGCCACGACCCCGTCCAGGGCCTCCAGGTGGCGCACCAGGTGCCCCGCCTTGCTGGTGTGCGAGGGCCCGGTGCGGCCGTCCACCCGGACGAAGTGGTGGTCTATGCGGTGCGTGCGCACCAGCGGCACCAGCCGCTCGTGCGGGGCGAGGGACAGCAGGGACTGGGTGAGGCCCCGGTCCTGCCAGTCCTGGAGCAGCTCCCGGGCCCCCTCGGTCAGCCCGGTGTCCACGGCGAGGGCCCAGTAGTGGCGGTGGAACACGTCGTCCATGAGGAGCCACTCGTCCTCGGTGGGCATCCGGCCGAGCAGCCGCTCGTAGAACTTCGGCACGGGTACGCAGTACAGCTCGCGGTAGCGCTCCAGCGTGATCGGCTCCATGCCGAGCTCCGCGAACGACGCGTTGGTCGCGCCGATCACCGCGTCGATGTCGTGCAGCAGCGTGCCGTTCCAGTCCCACACGATGTGCGGAGCCGTCACGGCCGCGGCCCCCGTGTCCGTACCATTCCCCATGGAGAGGACGGTACCCGGTCGGATGGCGTGGTCAGCCGCCGACCAGGTTGGGGATCTCCTGCACCCCGTACCAGAGGAGCTCGTGGTCCTCGGCCCCGTCCACCGCGGTCTGCGCGTCCTCGTCCCCCGCGTCCGCCGCCGGCAGGGCCGCTGCGGCGGCCGCCACGTCCTTCTCGGCCTCGTCGGCGTCCGCGTGCACCGCACCCGCGGCGGTCAGCCGTACGGTGCCCGCGACGGCCACGCGGCCGAGGCTCGCCTCGTCGGTCGCCGCCTCCGGCGCCACCGCCTTGTCGGCCACGTCCACGGCCACCACGACCCGGCGGCGGGCGGCCGCGGGGTCCTCGGCGAGCAGCCGCAGCGAGGCGAGGGCGGCCCGGCCCAGAGCGGCGTACTCCAGCTCCTCGATGTCGTCCGAGACGTACCACTCGCGCAGCGCGGGAGTGACGGCGTAGGCGCGCAGCGGGGCCGGGCCGAGCTCGCCCGCCCGGTGCGCCTCGGCGAGACCGGAGAGGGTCAGGGGGACGTACACGCGCATGGCCGGCTGCTTTCCGTAGTCGGGAACGGACTCAGGATACGGCTGCCGGTCCCCCTTCGGGCTGTTGCCCCCGTCCCCGCCCCCGTCCACCCCGCTCCCCGGGGACGGGGTCCTGACCAGGGGCGGAACCGGGCCCGTCACCCGGATAAGTGAAATCCGGGGCTCCGCCGCGGCCCGGTTACAGCCCGTTGCGGGGCGCTTTTCCGCCCCCGTACAAGATCCCCGACCACGTTACCGACCGGTACGCGAAGGGGCGCCCATGACCAGCACCATGACCGCGAGGAGCACGGCCGGGACCCGTCCCGCGGGACGCCACGACCGGCGCCGCCCGCCGGCCGGCCCCCGCATGCCGCGCCGGATCCGGCCGCACCACTGGTTCGCGGAACGGCTGCTCGCCGTCCTCAGCGGGCGGCGCCCGGTCCACTGGATGCTCGGCCACACCGTGGGCGAGGCGTACGAGCAGCTCGTCGAGCTCTGCCCGGCCTGCCCTCCCGAACCGGCCGGCCGCCCCCGCCCCGCCCTCCGCTACTGCGACTACGCCGAACCCGCCGACGGCGTCATGGAAGCCTTCGCCCGCATCACCACCGGCGACGCGGTCACCGCCATGGCCTTCCGCCTGGAACGCGGCCCGGACCTGCGCTGGCGCTGCGCGGCCGTCGAGACCGGCCCCCGCGCATGACGCCCCCGCCCCCGGACACGCCCGAGGCCGGACACCACCCGGTGCCCGGCCTCGGAACCCCGACGCAGGGGTTACTTCTTGCGGCGCCGCCCGCCGGCAGCCTTCTGCGCCTTCCGGCGCTCCGCCCGGGTCATCCCGTCGCCCTCGGACACGGTGTCCTCGAAGTCGCCCTCGACCACACCGCCCTCGCCGTCGACGGTCGGCGCGGAGAAGTGCAGCCGGTCGGGCCGCTGCGGGGCGTCCAGGCCCTTGGCGCGGATCTCCGGACGCGCGGCCGGGATCGCCTCCTCCTTCTGCAGCGAGGGCGCCACCGGGACCTCCTCGACCTGCTGCTCGACCTGGACCTCCAGGTTGAACAGGTAGCCGACGGACTCCTCCTTGATGCCCTCCATCATGGCGTTGAACATGTCGAAGCCCTCGCGCTGGTACTCGACCAGCGGGTCCTTCTGCGCCATGGCCCGCAGGCCGATGCCCTCCTGGAGGTAGTCCATCTCGTAGAGGTGCTCGCGCCACTTGCGGTCCAGGACCGACAGCACCACGCGCCGCTCCAGCTCGCGCATGATGTCCGAGCCGAGCTGCTTCTCGCGCGCCTCGTACTGCTCGTGGATGTCGTCCTTGACGGTCTCCGCGATGAACTCGGCGGTGATGCCGGCGCGGTCGCCCGCGGCGTCCTCCAGCTCCTCGATCGTGGCCTTGATCGGGTAGAGCTGCCTGAAGGCGCCCCACAGGCGCTCCAGGTCCCACTCCTCCGCGAAGCCCTCGACCGTCTCGGCCGCGATGTACGCGTCGATGGTGTCGTCCATGAAGAAGCGCACCTGCTCGTGCAGGTCCTCGCCCTCCAGGACGCGGCGGCGCTCGCCGTAGATGACCTCGCGCTGGCTGTTGAGGACCTCGTCGTACTTCAGGACGTTCTTGCGCGTCTCGAAGTTCTGGGTCTCGACCTGCGACTGCGCGGAGGCGATGGCGCGGGTGACCATCTTGTTCTCGATCGGCACGTCGTCCGGCACGTTCGCCATCGCCATGACGCGCTCGACCATCTGGGCCTTGAACAGGCGCATCAGGTCGTCGCCCAGCGACAGGTAGAAGCGGGACTCGCCCGGGTCGCCCTGACGGCCGGAGCGGCCGCGCAGCTGGTTGTCGATACGGCGGGACTCGTGGCGCTCGGTGCCGAGCACGTACAGGCCGCCGAGCTCCTTGACCTCTTCGAACTCGGCCTTGACGGCCGCCTCGGCCTTGGCGAGGGCCTCGGGCAGGGCGTGCGCCCACTCCTCGATGTGCTCCTCGGGGTCCAGGCCGCGCTGGCGCAGCTCGGCCTCGGCCAGGTCGTCCGGGTTGCCGCCGAGCTTGATGTCGGTACCGCGGCCGGCCATGTTCGTGGCGACCGTGACCGCGCCGCGGCGGCCGGCCTGGGCGACGATGGTGGCCTCGCGCTCGTGGTGCTTGGCGTTGAGGACCTCGTGCGGGATGCCGCGCTTGGAGAGCTGCTGGGAGAGGTACTCGGACTTCTCGACCGAGGTGGTGCCGACCAGGATCGGCTGGCCCTTCTCGTGCTTCTCCGCGATGTCGTCGACGACGGCGGCGAACTTGGCGACCTCGGTCCGGTAGATGAGGTCCGGCTGGTCCTTGCGCTGCATGGGCCGGTTCGTCGGGATCGGCACGACGCCCAGCTTGTAGATCTGGTGGAACTCGGCGGCCTCGGTCATGGCCGTACCGGTCATGCCGGACAGCTTCGAGTAGAGGCGGAAGAAGTTCTGGAGGGTGATCGTGGCGAGGGTCTGGTTCTCGTCCTTGATGTCCACCCCTTCCTTCGCCTCGATCGCCTGGTGCATGCCCTCGTTGTAGCGGCGGCCGGCGAGGATGCGGCCGGTGTGCTCGTCGACGATCATGACTTCGCCGTCGATGACGACGTAGTCCTTGTCCTTCTTGAACAGTTCCTTCGCCTTGATGGCGTTGTTCAGGTAGCCGACGAGCGGGGTGTTGACCGACTCGTAGAGGTTGTCGATGCCGAGCCAGTCCTCGACCTTGGCGACACCGGCCTCGTGGATGCCGACGGTGCGCTTCTTCTCGTCGACCTCGTAGTCGCCGGTCTCCTCGATGCCCTTGAGGGGCTGGCCGGGCTCGCCCTTGGTGAGGCGGGTGACCAGCTTGGCGAAGTCGCCGTACCACTTCGTGGCCTGGTCGGCCGGGCCGGAGATGATCAGCGGGGTGCGGGCCTCGTCGACGAGGATCGAGTCGACCTCGTCGACCACGGCGAAGTTGTGGCCGCGCTGCACCAGCTCGTCCTTCGACCACGCCATGTTGTCGCGCAGGTAGTCGAAGCCGAATTCGTTGTTGGTGCCGTACGTGATGTCGCAGGCGTACTGCTCGCGGCGCTGCGCCGGGGCCATGTTGGCCAGGATGCAGCCGACGCTCAGGCCCAGGAACTTGTGGACCCGGCCCATCATCTCGGAGTCGCGCTCGGCCAGGTAGTCGTTCACCGTGATCAGGTGGACGCCCTTGCCGGACAGCGCGTTCAGGTACGCGGGCAGGGTGCCGACGAGGGTCTTGCCCTCACCGGTCTTCATCTCGGCCACGTAGCCGAGGTGCAGGGCGGCGCCGCCCATGAGCTGGACGTCGTAGTGGCGCTGGCCCAGGACGCGCTTGGCGGCCTCGCGGACCGTGGCGAAGGCCTCGGGCAGCAGGTCGTCCAGGCTCTCGCCGTTCTGGTAGCGCTCCTTGTACTCGTCCGTGAGCGCCCGCAACTCGGCGTCGGAGAGGTTGACGAAGTCCTCTTCGATGGAGTTGACCTGGTCCGCAATGCGGTGCAGTTTGCGCAGGATCTTGCCTTCGCCTGCACGCATGAGCTTGTTGAAGACGGACACTGAGGCTGGTCTCCTTGCCGGTCGGGCCTGGCACTGGTTCGTACACGGGCACGGCAGGGGTGCCCCACCGCAACGGCCATCGTAAGCGAGGACCCGGTCGAGCCGGGAGGTCTGCCATGGCCCCGGGGCTGCTGCCACCCGGAATGAGAACGTACGGGGCCTCTGGAAGGTGCCGGGTCTCCCGAAAACTGTTCGCCCCTTCCCCGCCCCGGGCACCAGAATCCGTTCATGGAGCCCCTCACCCTCACCACGGAACGCCTCGTCCTGCGCCCCTGGCGCCCGGACGACGCCGAAGCCGTGTACCAGGCCTGCCAGGACCCCGACATCCAGCGCTGGACCCAGGTCCCCTCGCCCTACGAGCGCGGGCACGCGCAGGGCTGGACCGGCGAGCTCGCCCCGGCGGGCTGGGAGAACGACACCGAGTACACCTTCGCGGTCTGCCTGGCCGGCCCCGGCACCGTCGTCGCCGCGGCCGGCGTGCACGTCCACGGGCCGCTGAAGTACGAGGTCGGCTTCTGGACCGCCAAGGAGCACCGCGGCCGCGGCTACATGCAGGAAGCCGTGCTCGGCATCGCCCGCTGGGTCTTCACCGGCCTGGGGGCCGGGCGCCTGGAGTGGCGGGCCGAGGCCGGGAACCTGGGCTCGCGGGCCGTCGCCGAGAAGTGCGGCTTCCGCATGGAGGGCACCGCACGGGCCGCCCTGCCGAAGTCCGGCACCTGGCGGGACGCCTGGGTGGGCGCGCTGCTCCCCGCCGACCTGGGCCTCCCCTCGACGCTGCCGTACCTGCCGGCACCGGAAATGCACTCGCCCTGACCTGCGGCAACGGTGGCCATGCGGCCATGGAGCCGATCACCCTCAGCACCGACCGACTGGTCCCTTCGCCGCCTGCCAGGGCCCGGAGATCCAGCGCTGGATCTCCGTGAACACCCCGTACGGGCGGGACCGCCGCTGTCAGTGCCGCCGTCTAGGGTGCGGTCATGACGAGCCTGCCGCCGCCCGCCCTGTCCCTGTCCGCCGACGACGCACGCCGACTGGCCCTGCGCGCCCAGGGGTTCATCGGCGCACCGGACCGGCGCGGCGGCGTGCGCGGGATGCTCCGCCACCTCGGCGCGGTGCAGCTGGACACCATCTCGGTGCTGGCCCGCTCGCACGAGCTGATCCCGTACGCACGCCTGGGCGCGGTCGGCCGGGACACCGTCGAGAAGGCGTACTGGAGCGACAGCCACGCCTTCGAGTACTGGTCGCACGCCGCCTGCATCCTGCCCATCGAAGAATGGCCGCATTTCGCCTTCAGGCGGCGGGCCCGCCGGGCCCGCGGCCACCGCTGGCACGTCCTGGCGGACAAGGAGCGCTCGACCCGGGCGGTCCTGGACCGACTCGCCGCCGAGGGCCCGCTCACGTCCAGCGAGCTGGGCGGCGCGAAGAACGGCGGCGAGTGGTTCGAGTGGTCCGAGACCAAGATCGCGGTGGAGTGGCTGCTCGACATCGGCGAGGTGGTGTGCACCGAGCGGCGCGGGTGGAAGAGGGTCTACGACCTCGCCGAGCGGGCCGTGCCGGAGGCGCTGTTCCACGACGCCCTGGAGGACCGCGAGTGCCTGCGCCGCCTGGTGGCACTGGCCGGGCACTCCCTGGGCGTGGGCACCCGCGCGGACATCGCCGACTACCACCGCCTCAAGGGGGAGCAGGTGGACTCGGTGATCGCGGACTCCGGTCTGGTCCCGGTCGAGGTGGCGGGCTGGTCCAAGCCCGCCTGGGCGGATCCGAAGGCGCTGGCCTCCGAGCCGCGCGGCCGGCACCGCACCACCCTGCTCTCCCCGTTCGACTCCCTGGTCTGGGACCGGCCGCGGACCGAGCGGATCTTCGGCTTCACGCACCGGCTGGAGGCCTACGTGCCCAAGCCCAAGCGGCTGCACGGGTACTTCGCCATGCCGCTGCTGTCGGGCGGCCGGCTGCTGGGGCGGGTGGACCCGGCCCGGGAGGGGCGCACCCTGGTGGCCCGGCAGGTCTCGCTGGAGTCCCCGGCGGGGGCCCGGCCGATGGCCCGGGCGCTGCGGGAAGCGGCCGAGTGGGTGGGCTGCGACGCGGTGCGCATCGAGCGGACGTCCACCGCGGCCGAGGCCTCGGCCCTGGCCAGCGAGCTGGCGGCTATCTGATCTCCAGGATCTTCTCCCGCATCGCGTAGACCACGGCCTCCATCCGGGAGTGCAGCTGCAGCTTCTCCAGGATGTTGCGCACGTGGTTCTTCACGGTGTTCTCGGAGATGAAGAGCTGCTTGGCGATGTCCCGGTTGTTCATGCCCGTGGCGACGAGCTTCAGGACCTCCAGCTCGCGGTCGGTGAGCCGGGGAGCCGGGACCAGGCGCCGCTCGTCGGTGCGCTGGATCATCGACTTGAACTCGGTGAGCAGCTTGGAGGCCATGGACGGGCTGATCTGCGACTGCCCGTCCGCCACCGCGCGGATGGCGGTGGCCACCTCGTCGGTGGAGATCTCCTTCAGCAGGTAGCCGGTGGCCCCCGCCTTGATGGCGTCGTAGAGGTCGGCCTCCTCGTCGCTGATCGTCAGCATGATGATCTTCGCGGAGGGGGCCACCTCCTTGATCGAGGTGCAGGCCTCGATGCCGCCGCGCCGGGGCATCCGCACGTCCATCAGCACGATGTCGGGCAGCAGGTCGGCGGCCTTGTCCACGGCCTCCGCGCCGTCCCCGGCCTCGCCGACGACCTGGATGTCCTCCTCCTGGGCGAGGACGATCTCCAGGCCGCGCCGGAACAGCGCGTGGTCGTCCACAACCAGCACCCGGATCGGCTCCCCGCCCCGTGCCGGGTGGCGGTCCGCCGCGTCCTCGTCGCGCACCGGCCCGAAGGTGTCCGCCATCGTTCCCCCCTGAAGGCCGTGGCCCCGAAGTCTGCCTGCTGCGCGCCAACCGGTTGCCCGTGCGGGCCGGTTGACTGTCCGCCATGATTCCATGCCGGAGCGGTCCGGCGGTGGGCCCGTGGCTGCATACGAGTGCCCCCGGGGGCGCACGGGGCGCTCCCGGGGGCACCGTCACGGTGTGGATTCCACGGGCTTTCCGGCGGTCAGCCGCCGAGTGCCCCTCCGGCGCCCCGGGCCTCTTCCGAGGTGGAGGCGCTGTCCGCATTCAGGTGAATGACGCCGTAGTCATAAGCGTGGCGCCGGTACACGACGCTGGGCTGCTTGGTGTCGGCGTCGACGAACAGGTAGAAGTCGTGCCCGACCAGTTCCATTTCGTACAGCGCCTGGTCGAGCGTCATGGGTGCGGCCGAGTGCGTCTTCTCGCGGACGATGAGCGGTCCTTCGCCCTGTACTTCCAGCGAGCCGATCCGCGTGGTCGGGATCGTGTCCTCGGCTTCTCCCCGGACGATCTGTCCATTTCCGTTGAGGGTGGCGGCGTCCGGTACGACGTCGGCGACCTCTGCGGCCGAGAGCCGGCCGGCGCCGCGGCGCGTGCCGCGCTTGTCGTGCTGCCTGCGCAGCCTGGCCTCCAGCTTGTCCTGGGCCAGGTCCAGTGCCGCGTACGGGTCCGCGGCGGCCGCCTCGGCCCGGATCACCGGACCACGCGAACGAAGGGTGATCTCCACCCGGTCGGAACGGTCGGCCTGACGCGGGTTGTGCTCCTTGGAGACCTCCACGTCCAGGCTGATCACCTTGGCGTCGAGCTTCTGGATTCTCTCCAGGTTCAGCTTCTCGGCCACGTGCTTGCGGAACCGGTCGGGCACCTCGGTCTTGCGGCCCTTGACGACGATGTCCACGCAGAACTCCGTTCCCGGATTGCTCCGTCCCAGGGACGGAGCGTCTCCCTTTTTGCACCAGACCCCGGTGAGCACCGGAGCCTCGGACTTGGCGACTTTCACCTCCTCCTCCCCCATCGGCAAGATCGCCACCCCACCGACTTCGGAGTCGAGAGACACCTTCGTGACACGAAGATTCCGAAGCACGCGTCCCGAGGCGTGGGGCCCAAGGCTCGCCATTTCCTTACAACCGAACATATCTCGCAACGACGGTTGTCGGCACCCGCTACCGGGACGTACCTCCGTTCAGGTGTGTTTTCCCTCCTACCACCTGCAACGACCCTCGAATCCGATCAGTTCCAATTGTTTTCGAAGGACCTCGAACGCGCCGCGACGACTGCGGCCGACAGGGCCGGGAATCCCCCGTACGGCGCCCTGACCGGCGGCGTTGCCGGAGCCCCCGCCGCACCCGAGACCGCCCGTGCCGCCTCCACCAGGGATGCACCGGTCGTCATGAGATCGTCCACCAGGACCACGGGGCAGCCCGCCAGGAGCCGCGCGCCGCCGGGCCGCACCTCCAGGGCCCCGGCGAGGTTCAGCAGCCGCTCCCGGGCCCCCAGGCCCGCCTGGTCGGCCACCGGCCGCCGCTGCCGCAGCACGTCGGCCACCCGCGCCCGGACCCCCGACCGGCGCAGGGCGTCCGCGGCCGCCAGCGCGATCCGGCGCGCCGGATCGTGCCCGCGCGCCCGCACCGCCCGCCGGGCCGAGGGCACCGGCACGAGGACCACCCCCGCCGGTCCGGCGGGCCCGGCCGCGGCCCGGACGGCACCGGCCAGCGCGCCGCCGAGGGGTCCGGCGAGCCCCAGGACCCCGCGCTCCTTGTGGGCGAGCAGCAGCTCGCGCACCGCCCCGCCGTAGCCGGCGGCCGCGTGCACCTCGGGGAGCCCGGCCGGTTCCGGGCAGGGCCGCACCCGGCGCGGCCCCGCCCCGTACAGCTCCTGCCGGCAGTCCCCGCACACCAGGGAGCGCGGGCTGCCGCAGCCGGCGCAGCACACCGGCAGCACCAGTCCGGCGAGCTCCTGCCACCAGCCCCGCATGCGCCCACTGTGCCCGGCCGCGGGCGGGACCCGCGACCCCTGTGGACAACCACGGGCGCTCCCTTGCGGGAGGCCGCCCGTCAGCCCGGATAGACCGGCGCCTGACCCGGCACGGCCACCGTGCGCCACTGGGCGCCCGGCGGCAGCCAGACGATCCCGTCCTCGTCCGAGAAGGCCACCACCGGCAGCCGGTCGTCCTCCGAGGCCGCGATCGCGCTGACGCCGGTGGCCCCGGAGAGGCTGCCGGAGACCACGACCGACCCGTCGGCCTGCATGTACCGCGCCTGCACCAGGCCGCCGGCCTCCCGGCCGACCACCAGCAGCCGTCCGCGCGAGGCCCAGGAGACCGCCTTGACCTCCTCCATCTGCGGGGCCGCGGGCCGCAGTTCGCGGACCGTGACCGGACCCGCGCCGCCCTTGCCGTCCGGCCGCTCGATGCGCCCGATGTGCAGGGTCTTGCGGCCCTCCCCCCGGGAGATCAGCAGCGCGATGCGGACCCCGTCCGAGGACACCCGCAGGGACTCGATCCGGCCGCCGTCCAGCCCGGCCACGTCCACCCGCTGGGGCTTGCCGGTCCCGCCGGGCAGCAGCCACAGCGTCGGGTCCGCGGGGTTCCGGTCCGCCACCCACAGGTCGCCGAGCGCGTCCCAGCTCGGGGCGGACAGCTTGTTGGCGGCGCTCTTCAGCGCCGGCTCGCCGACCGGGCCGCCCGTGGTCAGGGAGAGCACGTACATCTCGTGCCCGTTCTGCGTGACCACGGCCGCGCGCCGTTCGTCGTGGGCCACCGCCGCCGTGCCGACCTTCAGCCCGGAGCCCACCAGCGGGCCCGGCACCTGCTCGGCCGGCCGCTGGGTGTCCGGGCCCTCGGCGCCGTCGGCGTCGAGCTGCATGCGCACGAGCCGGTGCTCGGTGTCCACGTAGTACTGGTGCTGCGAAGTGCCGGAGAAGCGGTTCGTCTGCGCGGAGGCCTCGTCCACGGTGCACAGCGCGGAGCCGTCGGAGCGGACCAGGTCCACCCGGACCACGCGCGCCGAGGTCAGGTCCCGCGCGGTGAACAGCAGCTGGGTGCCCATCTTCTCGCACTGCTTGGCCGCGACGTTCTCGGCCTTCTCGTTGAGCGGGACCCGCAGGGTGTTCTTCTCGTCGGGGGTCAGCGTCCGCGTGCCCTCCTTGAGGGCGGTGCCGGTCGGGAAGCTGGACGTGACCACCGGGTCCAGCCAGGCCGAGGGCCCTGCGAGCAGCGACTTCACCGTCTGGGTCATCGGGTCCATGAGGGACTCGGGGTCCTGCCGCTGCCGGACGTAGACGGGGTCGGCGACGAGCATCCCGGAGGCGAAGTAGTACTTGTTGACCGACTTGAAGATGCGCTGGAAGTCGGACTCGCCGAGGACCAGGCCGTCGGGCAGGTCGGCGATGCGCCACTGCCCGTCCTTCTCGACGAGCTGGAGCTGCGCCTCGTAGCGGCCCCCGCGGGTCTCGGGCTGGTAGGCGCTGCGCGCGTCCACGGTGGCGAGCTTCTTGCCGGTCAGCTCGAACTGCTTGCCGAGGATCTCCTTCTCGGGGCCGCGGACCGGGGTGACCTGCCGGCTGCTGGGGCCGGAGGAGAGCACGGTGATGCCGGAGCCCGGCTTCCACTTCGCCGCGGCCTCCTTGGTCAGGTACTGCCGGGCGGTGGCCAGCTGCGGGTCGTCGCTGGTCATGGCCTCCAGGAAGCCGTAGACGATGTCGGACGGCGAGGCCTTGTCCGGCGGTGGCACGGCGAAGACCCGCACCTGTGAGTCCACCCCGTGGGCCGCGTCCACCTGCTGCACGTCCCCGCTGCCGGGCATGGAGGCGCAGCCGGCGAGCAGCACGGCGCCGCTCGCGAGGACCACGGAGGTACGCAGGACCCGCCCGCGGGGTCCGGCGCCGGCGCGGCGCCCCGCAGGACGGCCGGCACCGGCGGCGCGGCCGGGGCCGTCCGCGCCGGACGCCTCGTCCGCACGGTCCGCACGTGCCGTCGGGGCCGTCGGGGCCGTCCTGGCCGTCGGCTCGGTCCCGTCGATCCCGTCCTCGAACTCAGCGTCCACCTGCGTAGTCCTCCCGGTCCGTGCGCTCGGCCGCGGCCGCGGTCCCGGCCGGGGCCGCACCGGCGGTCCCGGCCTGCCCGGCCCCGCCGGCCTCCCCGTCTCCCGCCGGAGCCCTGCCCGTCCTGCTGCCCGCCGCCGCGTCGGCGCCGCCCGCACCGGCCCCCGGAGCCACCGCCCCCGGAGCGGCACTCGAAACCGCACCCCGAGCAGCCCCGGCGGCCGTCCCCGGCTCGGCCGGCCGGGCCACCACCCGCGCCCCGTTGCCCGGCAGGGCCGTCGGGTCGGCGGGCACGGCCGTGGCCACCGCGGTGCGCGGCGGTATCGGCGACCGCCCCGCCGCGCCCCGCTCGCCGTGGTGCGGAGCGGGCACCGGACCGCGCCGGCCCGCCTCGGCCCGTTCGGCCTCGGCGTCCGCCTGCGCCCGGGCCCGGGCCGCCCGGGAGTCCTCGGGCTCCAGCGGGATCGGCGATCCGCGCAGCGGCTCGTCGGCGGTGCGCGGCAGGGTCAGGCGGAACTGCGAGCCGCCGCCGGGCTCGCCCCAGGCCTGGAGCCAGCCGCCGTGCAGCCGGGCGTCCTCGACGGCGATCGACAGCCCGAGGCCGGTGCCGCCGGTGGTGCGGGCGCGGGCCGGGTCGGCCCGCCAGAAGCGGTTGAACACGCGGGTGGCCTCGCCTGGCTTGAGGCCCACGCCGTAGTCGCGCACGGCGACCGCGACGGCCCCGCCGGCGGAGGCCAGCCGTACCACCACGTCCCGGCCCTCGCCGTGCTCGACGGCGTTGACGACCAGGTTGCGCAGCACCCGCTCGACCCGCCGGGCATCGGCCTCGG
Source organism: Streptomyces sp. NPDC030809 (assembly GCF_055572195.1). Classification (NCBI taxonomy): domain Bacteria; kingdom Bacillati; phylum Actinomycetota; class Actinomycetes; order Kitasatosporales; family Streptomycetaceae; genus Streptomyces; species Streptomyces sp. NPDC030809. Next base: position 8,084 of record NZ_JBVIDV010000035.1, on the reverse strand, counting down.
CCACCACCGGCTGGGTGTCGCCGAGCACCCGGATCCGGGTCCCCTTGCGCTCCGCCAGCGGCTCGGCCGCGTCGATGACCCGGCGCACCACGTCCCGCAGGTCGATCGGCTCGGCCTCCAGGGCCGCCGCACCCGCGTCGAAGCGGCTGATCTCCAGCAGGTCGGCGAGCAGCGACTCGAAGCGGTCCAGCTGCCCGACGAGCAGTTCCGCGGAGCGGGCCGTCACCGGGTCGAAGTCGTCCTTGGAGTCGTGGATGACATCGGCCGCCATGCGTACCGTCGTCAGCGGGGTGCGCAGCTCGTGCGAGACGTCGGAGACGAACCGCCGCTGCATCCGGGACAGGTCCTCCAGCTGCTGGATCTTGTGCTGGAGGTTCTGCGCCATCTTGTTGAAGGCCTCGCCGAGGCGGGCGATGTCGTCCTCGCCGCTGACCTTCATGCGCTCCTGCAGGCGCCCGGCCGAGAGCCGTTCGGCGATCCCGGCGGCCATCCGCACCGGCGTGACCACCTGCCGTACGACGAACCAGGCGATCGCCCCGAGCAGCACGACCACGAACAGGCCGGCCGTCGCGACGGTGCCCTTGACCAGGTTGAGGGACTCCTCCTCCTGGCTCAGCGGGAAGAGGTAGTAGAGGTGGTACGGGTCGCCGTTGATGTCCGTCAGGCGCTTGCCGACGATCAGCGCGGCCTCCGGCGACCTGTCCTCGCCCTCGCTGTAGCGGATCTTCGAGAAGGTCTGGTAGGCGCCGACCCCGTGGTCCACCTCGCGGCGCAGCTCGACCGGGATGCTGGCGGTGGGGTCCACGCCGCCGGACGCACGCGCTCCGCGTACGCCGGAGCCGGTGTCGCCGGTGCCGGCCCCGAGCGCGACCACGTCGAAGGCGCTCTGGCCGCCGCTGGAGAGCTGCTCGACGAGGTTGTTCATCCAGGCGGTGGCGTTCCGCCCGGTCTTCCCGTCGGCGGCGGCGCTCTGCCCGTCCGCCGTCGGCGGGGTGTTGGCCTTCTCCTGGGCGACGGCGAACCCGCCGGCCGCCTGGCTCTGCGCGGCCTGCTGCTTGGCCTCGAGGAGGCCGTTGCGCACCTGGCCGATGACCACGAAGCCGAGCAGCAGGACCACGCCGAGCGACATCAGGAGGGTGCCGGCGACCACGCGGAGCTGCAGGTTGCGCCGCCACATCCGCATCGCGGGCAGCAGCGGCCTGCGGAGCAGGCGGACGAAGAGGCGCAGTACGGGGCCGCCGGGTGCTCGGTCCTGGAGCAGCCGGCCGCCCCGCAGGGGCCTGCCGGAGGACATGTCAGCTCGGTCCGGCCTTGTAACCGACACCGCGGACGGTCACGACGATCTCCGGGCGCTCCGGGTCCTTCTCGACCTTCGAGCGCAGCCGCTGTACGTGGACGTTGACCAGGCGGGTGTCCGCCGCGTGCCGGTAGCCCCAGACCTGCTCCAGGAGCACCTCGCGGGTGAAGACCTGCCAGGGCTTGCGGGCGAGCGCGACCAGCAGGTCGAACTCCAGCGGGGTCAGCGCGATGGCGGACCCGTCCCGCTTGACCGAGTGCCCGGCCACGTCGATGACCAGGTCGCCGATGGTGAGCTGCTCGGGCGCGGGCTCCTCGGAGCGGCGCAGCCGGGCCCGGATCCGGGCGACCAGCTCCTTCGGCTTGAACGGCTTGACGATGTAGTCGTCGGCACCGGACTCCAGGCCCACGACCACGTCGACGGTGTCGCTCTTGGCCGTGAGCATGACGATCGGCACTCCGGACTCGGCTCGGATCAGCCTGCAGACCTCTATGCCGTCCCGTCCGGGCAGCATGAGGTCGAGCAGCACGAGATCGGGCTTGGCCTCTCGGAAAGCCGCCAGTGCCTTGTCGCCGTCCGCGACGAACGACGGTTCAAAACCTTCTCCACGCAGCACAATGCCGAGCATCTCGGCCAGCGCGGTGTCGTCGTCGACGACAAGGACGCGTCCCTTCATGGTTGACATCATCCCATTAGCTAATCGTTACCCGGCGGTGAGCTGGCACACAGAAGGGCAAGGAGGGGTTCCGGTTCCGTTGCCCGCGGTGATCCGGCCCTCAGTCTGCCCCGTCCGGCGGTGACAATTGAAGGTGCCGGGTAAAGCCGCCCGGAGGGGCAGGAGCGCCACAAGGGGCCGCAGGGGCCGGTCCGCCCGGGGAACCCGCATGGCACGATGGCAGCCGACCAGCGCCCCGCCCCCGTACGGGCACACGAAGGAGCGACGATGAACGACTCTCCGGGCTGGGCTTCGCCCGGATCCTCCCCCTCCGACGGCGAGCGGCCCGACGCGGCCGCCCCCGCCGCCCCGGACGGCACCCCCGCCCCCGGTCCGGACGGTACGGGCACCGGCCCGGCCGCGTCCGGCCCGAAGTGGTCGAAGGAGCAGCCGCCCCCGGGTCGGTGGAGCGCCCCCGGACCCGGAGGCGCCGCGCCCGGTCCCGTCCCCGGAGGTCCCGCCCCGCAGCCGCCGCAGACCCCGCAGGGCTGGGGCAGCCCGTACCCCGGCGGCTCCCCGCAGGGCGGCGGCTGGGGCGCCGGCCCCGGCCGGGCCTGGGGCGCACCCCCGGCCGCCAAGCCGGGCGTGATCCCGCTGCGGCCGCTGGCCGTCGGCGAGATCCTCGACGGCGCGGTCACCACCATGCGCGAGCACTGGCGCACGGTCCTCGGGATCACCCTCGCCTTCGCCGTGGTCACGCAGCTCGCGATCACCCTGGTCCAGGGCTTCTTCTTCGAGAACGCCGCCACGACCCCCGCCGACCCGGACGACCTGGGTGCGCTGGCCGACCAGATGGGCGCGAACCTCGCCGCGAGCGGCATCGCCCAGGTGATCACCCTGATCGGGACGGTCATCGCGACGGCCACCCTGACCATGGTCTTCAGCCGGGCCGTGCTCGGCCAGTCCTCGTCGATCGGCCCGGTCTGGCGCGAGGCCCGCCCGCAGCTGCTCAAGCTCGCCGGCCTGACCCTGCTGCTCGCCCTGATGGGCCTGACCGTCCTCGCGGTGGGCATCCTGCCGGGCGCCCTGGCCCGCAGCTGGGGCCTGGGCATCGCCGGCTTCCTCGCCGCCCTGCTGGTCGCGATCTGGCTCTGGGTCCGCTTCACGCTCGCCTCCCCGGCCCTGATGCTGGAGAAGCAGACCGTGCTGAAGGCCCTGGGCCGCTCGGCGAAGCTGGTACGCGGCTCCTGGTGGCGGGTCTTCGGCATCTCGATGCTGGTGCAGGTCCTGACCAGCATCGTCGCGGGCATCATCATCCTGCCGTTCACGTTCATCGCGATGGCGGTCACCGGCGGCGGGATGGCCGGGATCGCGAACGGCACCGCCGCCTTCGGCTGGGGCTTCCTCGTCATCTCCGCGATCGGCGCGGTCATCGCCCTGACGATCACCATGCCGATCAACGCCGGCGTGACCGTCCTGCTCTACATCGACCAGCGCATCCGCCGCGAGGCCCTCGACCTGGAACTGGCCCGGGCGGCCGGCCTCCAGAACTACGGCGGGCCCGCGCCCTCCGCTCACGGGGGCTGATGCCGCGGTGGCCACGACGGGGGGACCGATCGCGCACGCAACCGCCCTGCTGCCGGGCGTCACCGGCGACGGCAGCACACCGCCGGTGACGATCCCGCGCGGCCCCGCCCGCGAGGCGGCGGAGCGCGAGCTGTCCAAGGCGGTCTACCACGAGAACGACCCGAGCCTCTTCCAGCGGGCCCTGGACGCCCTCTGGGAGTGGATCGGCGACCTCCTCGGCTCGGCCGCCGGGGCCACGCCGGGCGGCGCCCTCGGACTGGTCGCGGTCGTGCTCCTGGCCGCCCTCCTGATCACCGCCCTGTGGTGGCGGCTCGGCACCCCGCACCGCGCCGCCGCCCGCCCGGCCGCCCTCTTCACCCAGGGCCCGCGCAGCGCCGCCGAACACCGCGCCGCCGCCGAGTCCCACGCCGCCGCGGGCCGCTGGACCGAAGCCTCCCAGGAACGCATGCGCGCCATCGTCCGCGCCCTGGAGGAACGCACCCTCCTCACCGACCGCCCCGGCCGCACGGCCGACGAGGCCGCCGCAGAAGCCGCCACCGCCCTCCCGGCCCACGCCACGGCCCTGCACGAGGCAGCCCGCACCTTCGACGCCCTCACCTACGGCGGCCACCCCGCCACCCCCACCACCTACGAATCCCTCACGTCCCTGGACACCACCCTCACCCGCACCACCCCCACCCTCCAGGCGCGGCCCTCATGACGAACCCAGCCGAGGCCCACGTTCCAGCCCGCCCGGCCCATGAAGGCACCTCCGCCCGGACCGCACCCGAACAGCCGGCCCGCCCGGCGTTCGAGGGCACGGGGGTCCGGGGCGGAGCCCCGGGAAACGGCGAAGGAGCGGGCAGGGGACCAGCCCCGCAGGGCAACGCCCGGCACACCCTCTGGCACCGCACCCGCGGCCCCCTGCTCGCCCTGGCCATCCTCCTCCTCACCGCACTCACCCTCGCCGCCCTCCAGTCCGGCCAATCCCACGGCCGCCTGGACCCCCGCTCCGCCGACCCCCAGGGCACCCGCGCCCTCGCCACCCTCCTCTCCGAGCGCGGCGTCAGCACGAGGGTCGTGACGACGACCCGCCAGGCCGTGGCGGCAGCCGCCCCCGACACCACCCTCCTCGTCACCGACCCCGCCCTCCTCGGCACCTCCCAGCTGACCTCCCTCAAGACCGCCATGGACCTGTCGGGCGGCCGCACGGTCCTCCTGGCCCCCGGCCGCACGGCAGTCCGAGCCCTGGCCCCCGGCGTCACCGCACACCCCCCGGCCGGCCCCGACCTGCTCTCCCCCGGCTGCCCCCTCCCGGCCGCCGCCTCCGCCGGCCGCGCCGAGACGGGCGGCGGCCTCCGGTACGCCACCGGCCTGCCCGGCGCCGTCGGCTGCTACTCCGCCGACGCCACCCCCACGCTCCTCACCCTGCCCCGCCCCGGCCACCCGGCCGACCCGGAAGCCGCGGAACACGACGGAGCCCCAGCCGGCCACGGAGCCCCGGACACCGTCCTCCTCGGCTCCCCCGCCCCCCTCTTCAACGAACGCCTCGCCGAGGAGGGCAACGCCTCCCTCGCCCTCCAACTCCTCGGCACCCGACCCACCCTGGTCTGGTACCTGCCGTCCCTGGACGACCCCGCCCTCACCGAGGCCCCGGCCGCCGAGCGCACCTTCTTCGACCTCATCCCCGACGGCTGGTCCTGGGCCCTGCTCCAGCTCGCCGTCGCCGCCGTCCTCGCGGCGATCTGGCGCGCCCGCCGCCTCGGCCCGCTGGTCACCGAGCGCCTTCCCGTGGCCATCCGCGCCTCCGAGGCCGCCGAGGGCCGGGCCCGCCTGTACCGCGCCGCAGGCGCCCGCGACCGCGCCGCCGCCGTACTGCGCGCCGCCGTCCGCACCCGACTGGCCGCCCTGCTCGGCGTACCCCCCGGCCAGGCCCACGACCCGGCGGCCCTGCTGCCCGCCGTGGCCGCGGTGACGGCCCCGCCCGGCCCGGGCCGGGACCCCGCCGCCCTCCTCTTCGGAACCGCCCCCGCCGACGACGCGGCCCTCGTCGCGCTCGCCGACCAACTCGACGCCCTCGAAAGAGAGGTCCGTACCTCATGACGGCCCAGCCCGCCGACCCCGCGGCCACCCCGGACACCACGGCCGCCCCGGACGGCCCGGCCCGCGCCCGCGCCTCCCTGGAGGCCCTGCGCGCCGAGATCGGAAAGGCCGTCGTCGGCCAGGACCCCGCCGTCACCGGGCTCGTCGTCGCCCTTCTGTGCCGCGGCCACGTCCTCCTCGAAGGCGTGCCCGGCGTGGCGAAGACCCTCCTGGTCCGCGCCCTCGCCGCCTCCCTCGCACTGGACACCAAGCGGGTGCAGTTCACCCCCGACCTGATGCCGAGCGACATCACCGGCTCCCTCGTCTACGACGCCCGCACCGCCGAGTTCTCCTTCCAGGAGGGCCCGGTGTTCACGAACCTGCTCCTGGCCGACGAGATCAACCGCACCCCTCCCAAGACCCAGTCCGCCCTGCTGGAGGCCATGGAGGAGCGCCAGGTCACCGTGGACGGCATGCCCCGCGCACTGCCGGACCCGTTCCTCGTCGCCGCCACCCAGAACCCGCTCGAGTACGAGGGCACCTACCCGCTCCCCGAGGCCCAGCTGGACCGCTTCCTCCTGAAGCTGACCGTCCCGCTGCCCGGCCGCCAGGAGGAGATCGACGTGCTGACCCGGCACGCCGCCGGATTCAACCCCCGGGACCTGCGCGCCGCCGGGGTCCGCCCCGTGGCCGGCCCCGCCGACCTGGAGGCCGCCCGGCAGGCCGTCGCCAAGACCACGGTCTCCCCCGAGATCGCCGGCTACGTCGTGGACGTCTGCCGCGCCACCCGCGAGTCCCCCTCCCTCCTCCTGGGGGTCTCCCCGCGCGGCGCCACCGCCCTCCTGTCCACGGCCCGCGCCTGGGCCTGGCTGACCGGCCGCGACTACGTCATCCCCGACGACGTGAAGGCTTTGGCCCTGCCCACCCTCCGCCACCGCGTCCAGCTGCGCCCCGAGGCGGAGATGGAGGGGGTCACCGCGGACTCGGTCATCACCGCGATCCTCAACCACGTCCCCGTGCCCCGCTGATGGCGCTCACCGGACGCGCCGCGCTGCTGGCGGCACTCGGCACCCTGCCGGTCGGCCTGCTGGAACCCGGCTGGACCGGGATCCTCGCCGTCAACGGCCCGCTGGCCCTCGCCTGCGCCTGCGACTACGCGCTCGCCGCCCCGGTACGGTCCCTCCGCCTGGCCCGCTCCGGTGACACCTCCGTACGGCTCGGCGAGCCCGCCGAGGTCCGGCTGACGGTCGCCAACCCCGGCAGCCGACCCCTGCGCGCCCGGCTGCGGGACGCCTGGCCGCCCAGCAGCTGGCTGCCCGGCACCGAGGCCGAGGCGTCCCGGCACCGGTTGACGGTCCCGCCGGGCGAGCGCCGCATGGTGACCACCCGGCTGCTCCCCACCCGCCGCGGCGACCGCCGGGCCGCCCGGGTCACCATCCGCTCGTACGGGCCCCTGGGCCTGCTGGCCCGTCAGGGCAGCCACGAGGTCCCCTGGACGGTCCGCGTCCTGCCGCCCTTCACCAGCCGCAAGCACCTGCCGTCCAAACTGGCCCGGCTCCGCGAACTCGACGGCCGCACCAGCGTGCTGACCCGCGGCGAGGGCACCGAGTTCGACAGCCTGCGGGACTACGTGCCGGGCGACGACACCCGCTCGATCGACTGGCGGGCCACCGCCCGACGGCACAAGGTCGCGGTCCGCACCTGGCGCCCCGAACGCGACCGGCACATCCTCATCTGCCTGGACACCGGCCGTACGTCGGCGGGCCGGGTCGGGGACGCCCCCCGCCTGGACTCGGCGATGGACGCGGCCCTGCTGCTGGCGGCGCTGGCCTCCCGGGCCGGCGACCGCGTGGACCTGCTGGCCCACGACCGCCGGGTACGCGCCCAGGTGCAGGGCCGCGCCGCCCGCGACCTGCTCCCCGCCCTCGTCAACGCCATGGCCCCGCTGGAGCCGGAACTCGTCGAGACGGACGCCCGCACGATGGTCTCCACGATCCTCACGAGCGCCCCGCGCCGCTCCTTGGTGGTCCTGCTGACCAGCCTGGACGCAGCGCCCATCGAGGAGGGCCTGCTCCCGGTCCTCCCGCAGCTGACCCAGCGCCACACCGTCCTCCTGGCCGCCGTGGCCGATCCGCACATCGAGCGCATGGCGGGCTCACGCGGTTCCGCCGAGGCCGTCTACGAGGCCGCTGCGGGCGCCCAGGCCCAGGAACAGCGCCGCCGTACGGCCGACCAGCTCGCCCGGCACGGGGTCACGGTCGTCGACGCCACACCCGACCAGCTCGCCCCGGCCCTCGCCGATGCCTATCTCGCGCTGAAGGCCGCCGGCCGCCTCTGACCGGAAACACAAAAGGCCCCCGCGAGGGGGCCTTTTCCGATCTCCCGACTGGGCCGTAAACGCAGAAAAGCCCCGCACCAGAAGGTGCGGGGCTTTCCCACAATGATTGTTCGGCGGCGTCCTACTCTCCCACAGGGTCCCCCCTG